>CALXTH010000056.1 GCA_944391365.1 uncultured Alphaproteobacteria bacterium
ACAGTTGCTGGATATTCGGATCAAGTCCGAGGATGACAGCAGATTTATTTTTTTGTGGATTGCTTCGTCGGACAATGTCCTCCTCGCAATGACAATTCAGATGATTTTTATAAACCCTTCCTGTCCTTCCTTTAACGGAATTAAGGCAAGCTGGCGCAGCTTGACCCGGTCGGTTCGCGGTGGAGAGATTTGGGCAAAGAAACGTACTGCGTGCGGATTGTGTCTGTTATGGAGAGATAGAAGGCTCAGGGGAAATCCTGAGCCTTTGGGTTATTTTGCTAGATAGAGGCTGCTGTGTTTGTAGTTGTCAATGGCGTGGCGGATGAGTACGCCCAGAATGCCGGCCGTCGGGACGGCAATCATCAAGCCGAGGAAGCCCAGCAGCACTCCGCCGGCCAACAAGGCAAACATAATCCAAACCGGGTGCAGGCCGATGCTGTCGCCGACCAGTTTCGGGGTCAGGAAGTTTCCTTCAAGGAATTGGCCGAGGCCAAAAACGGCAATGACCTGGAGAATCGGGATGAGGCTGTCGTATTGAGCAAAAGCAATACCCAGACTGATGACAAAGCCGGAAATGCTGCCGACGTAAGGAATGAAAGAGATTAAACCGGCGATGAAACCGACCAGGACGCCGAGCTCAAGTCCGACAAGATATAAGCCGACGGAATAAAAGGTACCGAGAATCAGGCAGACGCTTAGTTGTCCGCGGATGAAACCGGCCAAAGTGCGGTCAATCTCCTTCGCTTGTTGACGGATGCTGTTTTTGGAGGCGCGGGGCAACAGGCTGTCAATCTTTTTGACAAAGCCGTCCCAGTCGCGCAGCATATAAAAGGCGACAACCGGGGTAATCAGCAGCAGGGAGATGACATTCATGACTGCAAAACTGCCGGAGATGATGCTTTGGGTGATTTTGCCCAAAAACTTCAGGTTGTTGGCCATGTTGCCTTTGAGGTAGGCTTTGATTCTGTCGGCATCGAAACCGGGAAATTTGTCCTGAAGATCATTGATTACGGGTTCAATCTTTTTAATCAGGGCGGAAATGTATTGCGGCAGGGCGGCCAGAAAACGTCCAATCTGGTCGTTGATGACACCAATCAGCAATAAGAGGGCGGGAATGACGATTATTAAGACCAGAATCATAACCACCGTTGTGGCTAAGGTGCGGTTCATGCCCATTTTATTGAATTTACGTACCCAGGGGTCAAGAAGATAACCGATGATGATGCCTGCGACAAACGGCAATAAGACGGATTTCAGGATGTAAACCAAATAGCAGAACAATAAAAATAAAGCAAGCCAGAACATCCAGCTGCGATTGTTCTTGGTGGTTAGTTCTGCCATGATGTTTTCTCCTTAGCGAATCGATTTGTCAAGCGTGTAAAAGCCGCCGTTGTTCTGCAGGTTGAGCTGGTGGGCTTTCAGGGCGGTGCTCAGGTTTTCGGGTGTGCCGATCAGGGCAATGCGAAACTGAACTTTGCCTTTGCCCATGGCATCAACAGTCACACTGCGGACATTGCTCATGTTTTTGATGGTGTTTTCGGTGGCAATCCAGTCTTTCAGCCCGCTGCTGTTGTAAATGACCAAAATTTCCGACGGTTGGGCGGTGTTCATGTTAATGCTTTGATTTTGGATGGTGCCGTCAATGTATTTGGTGATTTCGGGAATGGCTTTGACAAACAGGTCGGGGCTGCGGTCACCGGAGACAAAAATGGTTTGCGGATTGCCGCCGTTGTAGGGGTAAACCGTGACTTTCAGGCCCTCGATGCCGTTGTAAACCGCATCCAGAATATAAATATTACGGGTCCCCATGTGGCTGGCCACTGTGTCAAGCGCCAGTCCGTCAAGGCGCAGGGCTTTGTCGGCGTCAAGCGCCGAGTAGTTGATGCCGTCGGCGGGAAGGGAGATGTAATTGTTGTCACTGCCGGGGTTGCGGTTTTGTTCCCAGGCTTTGCGCCAGAGGTTGTTTTGTTCCCACAGCAGCGGCGCATCTCCCGGAAATTCGCGAAAGACGGGGACAACGATTATGTTTGAGGCTGTGCGGATGACAATCGGCAGATTTTGTTCCTGCATATAGGTTTTCAGCAGTTCGTCGTTGATTTGAATCTTGAGGGTGGCGATGTAGCGTACGTCGGAGGTTTTTTCGGAGACGACTTCGGCTTCGGAAATGAAGTTGAGCAACTGTTCATCCGTGAGGGCGGAAAGGTTTTTCATTCCTTCTTCAGTTGTGCTTTTGCCGGCGATGGCCAGAAAGGCGCTGCGGTAAGCCTGTTTCATGCCTTTGTCCCGGGCCTCGGCGGCATTGGCGGCGGTGATGTCGATGTTGACTTCCGCCGTGTAGCGGTTGGGTTCCTGAGCGGCGGCATTTATGCTTTTCACACAGAGCAGCAATCCGCAGAAAAACAGAATTAAGTTACGCAAGGCGAAACCTCCTAACCGACAATTTCGGTATGGTTGAAGAAAAATTCAATTTCACGGGCGGCAGCTTCTGGAGAATCGGAGCCGTGTACCGTGTTTTTGTCAATGGAGAGGGCATAGGTTTTGCGAATCGTGCCTTCTTCGGCAACTGCCGGGTTGGTGGCGCCCATAATGTTACGGTAATGTCTGATGGCGTCTTCTCCTTCCAGAACCTGAACGACGACCGGGCCGGAGATCATCTGCTGAATCATGCTTGGAAAAAAGACTTTTTCTTTGTGCTCCCGGTAAAATTCCTCAGCCTGTTCCCGGGTGAGGCGAATCCGCTTTTGACCGACAATGCGCAGGCCGGCGGCTTCAATCATGGCATTGACCAGTCCGGTAATGTTGCGTTCAGTGGCGTCCGGTTTGATGATTGAGAGTGTTCTTTCCATCAGATTTTCTCCTTGGTTGAAATTTTGTGATGATGTTATTCTATTTCTGATAAAAAAGCAAAAGTTTTTTATGGACAATTTGATTGAAGCATTGTTTATTAGCAAAAAAGAATTGTTTGGGTTTGAATTGAAAGGGACGCAATATTATGGCATACAGCAATTTTCTGCTTGAATTGAAAGAAAAAGCCAGACTGAAAAACAAAACCATTGTTCTGCCGGAAGGCGAGGATTTGCGCGTGTTGGAGGCGGCGCATATTATTGCTGTGGACAAGGTGGCAAAACTGATTGTACTTGGCAAAGAAGATGAGATTAAGGCTCATTTTGCCGCCAAGGGCTGGGATCTGGACGGAATCGAGATTATTGAGCCGGAAAAGTCTTCCCGGTTGGGTGAATATGCTCATCTGCTTTATGAATTGCGCAAAGACAAGGGGCTGAGCGAAGAAGATGCGGCCAAGCTGGCTTTGAATTATAATTATTTCGGAACGCTGATGATTAAGTCCGGGCACGCCGACGGAATGGTTTCGGGTGCCAATCACTCAACCGCCGATACAGTTCGTCCGGCTTTGCAGATTATCAAGTCAGCCAAAAAGGGGCGGATGGCTTCTTCCTGTTTTATTATGGTGGCGAATGGAAAGCCTTATATTTTGTCGGACTGTGCGATTGTGATTAATCCGACTGACCGCGAAATGGCCGATATTGCTCTGGATGCGGCAGAGAGTGCCATCAGTTTCGGGATGGCGCCGAAAGTGGCGATGCTGACTTATTCAACTTACGGGTCCGGTAAAGGGGATGCCGTGGACAAGGTTAAACGGGCGACGGAGCTGGCCAAAGCCGATTTGGAACGGCCGGAATATGCTGCGCTGAATATTAAGCTGGATGGCGAGCTTCAGGCCGATGCGGCGCTGGACGGCGTTGTGGCCCGGAAGAAGGCTCCGGGCAGTGAGGTGGCCGGTCAGGCGAATGTATTGGTTTTTCCGTCTTTGGAAGCCGGGAATGTCGGGTATAAGCTGTTGCAGCGTCTGGGCGGCTGTGAGGCTTATGGGCCTTTGCTGCAGGGATTGAATGCGCCGGTCAGCGATTTGTCCCGCGGGGCTTTGGTCGAGGATATTGTCGGGGTGATTATCTGTACAATTTTACAAGTAAAATAGTCCGGAATCGGGAGAGAAAGATATGAAGAAAATATTGGTTTTGAATTCGGGATCTTCTTCCTTGAAATATCAGCTGTTCAATGTGGAAGGAGAAAATTATGAAGTGGTGGCAAAAGGCAATGCTGAGCGTATCGGAATTTACGGCTCTTTTGTCAGTCTGAAAGTCGGCAACGGTGATAAGGTTATCAAGGATGTGGCGCTGCCGTCGCATAATGAGGCCATCAGGGAAGTTTTGAACCTGTTGTTGGGCAGTGTGCTGAAAAGTCTTGATGAGCTGGACGGTGTGGGGCATCGCATTGTGCAGGGCGGAAGCTATTTTGACAAGTCGGTGCTGATTGATGACGATGTGTTGAATAAAATTGACGAGCTGTCTACGCTGGCGCCGTTGCACAATCCGGCGGCGGTTCTGGGGATTAAGGCGGTGAGAAATGCGCTGCCGCATATTCCGCAGGTGGCGGCGTTTGATACGGCGTTTCATCAGAGTATGCCGAAAGAGGCATTTTTGTATCCGTTGCCGATTGAACAGTATGAAGCGCACCAAATCCGTCGTTACGGGGCGCACGGGACATCGCACCAATATGTGGCCCGGCGTGCGGCGGCGCTGGTCGGCAAAGCCGGCAAGTTTATTACCTGCCATTTGGGTAACGGCGCTTCGATCTCAGCGGTTGAGAACGGCAAGTGTATGGATACGTCAATGGGATTTACGCCTTTGGCCGGTGTGGTGATGGGAACCCGCTGCGGCGATATTGACCCGTATATTCCGCTGCATATTATGAAGTATCAGCGCAAGACGGTTGATGAAGTCAACGAGATGTTGAACAAGCAGAGCGGTATGCTCGGTTTGTGCGGCTATTCCGACAACCGCGATGTGGAGGAAAAGTTTTTGGCAGGGGATGCCCGGGCAAAAGACGCTATGGGGGTTTATGTTCATTCCATTATCCGTTTCATCGGTTCATATATTGCGGTTCTGGGCGGGGTTGACGCCATTGTCTTTACGGCGGGAATCGGTGAAAATGCTCCTTTGCTGCGGAAGATGATTTGTGAACGTTTGTCATATCTGGGGATTAGGGTTGATGACGAAAAGAATGCCCTCCGCGGTGAGGAGGTTGAAATTTCCGCTCCGGGGTCAAAGGTGAAGGTTTTTGTTATTCCCACAAACGAAGAACTGGTTATTGCCCAGGATACGGTTCATTTAATTGGGTAAGTCGTACAATTTCTGAGGGTGTTTTTAATCACCCTCTTTATTTTTATAAAAATCGCGGTTAAAGTAACCTTGTTGGTTATTTTTATTTGGAGGAAAAAATGAGTAAGCGGATTTGGGTATTGTCGGCGCTGGCTTTATTGTTCGGGGCTGTGCCGGTGCAGGCGGGAGAAGTGTTGAATGATGCGGTTACGCCGGGGACGGATACAATGGTTTACGGGGCGGCGGCCATGCCCGGCGGCGGTGAAGATGCGGCGATTGTGGCTCAGCCTGCTGATGCGACGAATCCGCTCGGGGCTCCGATTGTTGATGATACGGTTCCGGCGGCACAGCCCGCGCTACCGGTCGTTCCGGCGACGGCAAATATGCCTGCGGTTCCGACCGGGGCTGCATCGGTTCCGGCGGTTAATCAGGTCAGTGAGCAGAATCCTTCCATCAGCAGCGAGCCGAATCCGGCAGAGATGAATAATAAAATTCAGGATACATTGTATGAATCCGGCGGGCGGATTTATGATATTCAGTCTTATCCGGCAGAGGATATTAAGAAACTGGAGTCGCCAGAGCAGCCGACTATTGAGAATTATCCGGCGTATTAATTCTGACGAAATATGTGGAAAGCCTTAGTATTTATATATTTTTCGCTAATTTTCAGAAGAAAAATCCGTGTAATATTAAGGCTTAATTTTAAAAAAAAAGAATGATTGACAAAATATTTTTATTTTTAGACTAGATTTGTGTTTTAAAATGTGGTATAGTCCCTCGTGTCAGGGGAGTCTGCATGGTGTGGATTCCGGTTTTTTTGAAAAGACAGGGGGTGTTTATGACCAAAAAGAAGTTTCCCAGTATTGCTTTTAATTCCGGAGATTTTGTGGTTTATCCGGCTCACGGCGTGGGAAAGGTTGCGGATATATCCAAACAGCAGATTGCCGGGACGGAATTGGAGCTGATTGTGGTTAATTTTGACAAGGACAAAATGACGCTGCGTATTCCCATGGCGAAAGTTGAGAAAGTTGGTTTACGCAAAATTTCCGAGGCGTCAACGATGAGTGATGCCGTTAATGTGCTGAAAGGAAAAGCGCGTATTAAGAAAATTATGTGGTCGCGCCGGGCTCAGGAATATGAGAATAAGATTAACTCGGGGAATCCGATTGCGATTGCCGAGGTTGTACGTGATTTGTATCGCAGTGAGAATCTGGCGGAGCAGTCTTACAGCGAGCGGCAGATTTATGAACAGGCCTTAAATCGTCTGGCCAGTGAATATGCTGTTTGTAATAAGGTCAGTCAGGAAGAGGCTGAAACGGCTTTGTTGTCGGTATTGTCTGCCCGGTAAAAATTTTTGTGCAGAAAGTCAGAAGGCTCCTTTTCGGGAGCCTTTTTTGTTGTGTCTTTTTAGTTCTAAGGGTCAGTTGAGAGTGGTGTGGCGGGGAATTTTTTGTTTTGAGAATCGGGAAGGCTTGAAAACGAGTGGAGAATCTTTAAATCAAGTCTTTTTTTGAGGTTTTAAATAGCTGGGGATAATGCTGTGGGTAAGTTGTTCTGCGGTTGAAAATCGGGCAAAGCTTTTTCATACTTTAAATGTAATTATTCCTGATAAAAGGGTAAAAAAATGGTTAATGAAGAAGATTTTGTCAGTGCTGCAACGGATGATATTGTGATTTCTGCCTGTACCGTTGAGCTGGCCGATGATGAGAAAGACCGTGAGAATTTGGGAAAATTTGTTTACGGTTATTATCTTTGTATTGAAAATAATTCTTCAGAAAAGGTTCAACTTATCGGTAAGCACTGGAATATTACCGACAGCAAGGGTAATCGTTTTTGTGATGATTCTCTCGGCTTTAAAGGAGAGATTCCGATTTTGGAGCCGGGAGAGTATTATGAATTTACCAGTGTGGCGCCGCTTAATACGCCGGAAGCGGTCTTTTATGGCAGCTGCAAGGTGGTCAGGGGCGGCCGTGCCGTGCAGGAGGTGAAAGTTCCGACGTTTCAGCTTGGTCGTTCTTCCGGGCGGATGAAATTGTCTTATGCTTTGAATTAGGTTCGGGGTTTTGTTGAACCGGGGCGGAAGAATTTTGTCTGAGATTAAAAAATAACGGCAGGCTTTTCGGGCTTGCCGTTATTGTTGTCTTTGTGGTATGGTATATCCGGTGCTGTTTTTTAATTTTATGTCCCATAAAAACTGAGATTTTTTATTTGTCAAAATTTCAGTTTTTATTTTGAATTTATAATTTACAATAAAATTTAATTATGATATACTTGTCTTTGTATGAACTGTATCATTAAAGAGGTGTGTCATGAAAATTAAATTTTTACTTTTGGGGACGAGTTTGTTCTTTTTACCAACTTTATCATTAGCTCAATGTGTTGCGACGCAGGATTGCGCAACTTTGGGCTATACCGAAACATCCTGCAATGGCGGCAAGGGTGTTAAATGTCCGTTCGGTAACAAGTGGGCATGTTTGGAAGAATGTTCGGATTGTGCCAAATTGGGATTTACTTATGAATGTAAAGGAACCGGTGAAAAAGGTGTTGGGCAATCCTGCAATGGAAAATATCAGGGATGTTCTTGTGATTCAACTTATCAATATACCTGTACGGGTACCGGCTATGCCGGTGGCGCAGGCTCCGCCTGCGGTGGCAAATATGCTCAATGTTTGTGTGCAAGCGGCTATGAGTGGAAAGACGGAAGTTGTCAGAAAGAGGCTTTGAATGGGGCGCAGGGTGATTTGTATTATTGTGATGGTAAGGTTGTCGGGGTTAAAACGTCGGGAATGAATTTTTATGTGGCGATGAAAGATTTAGGTAGTATGTATTGGAGTAATGCGAACAGTTCATCTCAAAATTATTCGTTCTGTGGCAATCTTAAAGGGACTTTGCCTTCTAAAGACCAACTTCTTACGATGTACAATAACAAATCATCTTTAAACAGCTTGTTATCGGCAAATAGCGGTATAACTTTGTCTAACAGATATTATTGGTCGTCCACCTACGACGGCCTCTACAACTACTACGGTGTGGATATGTCTAATGGTCCTGTAGGCAGCAGTTGGAGCCTTAACGATAACTACTACTATGTTCGGCCGGTGCTCGCTTCTTATTAGGTCTTTAGTTGCTGTATTTTCCTCCTCTTAATTTTGTTAAGGGGAGGGATTTTTTTTGCATAATTTTTTTTGATTAAAA
Organism: uncultured Alphaproteobacteria bacterium; assembly: GCA_944391365.1. GTDB lineage: Bacteria > Pseudomonadota > Alphaproteobacteria > RF32 > CAG-239 > HGM16780. The sequence continues at coordinate 8,373 of CALXTH010000056.1, forward strand.
TTTATTGTTTATAAAAATGTATTGTTTTTAGTTAAAACCCCGGAGTTTGTCAGCTCCGGGGTTTTTGAGGGATTAGTTGTATTCCTGAATATGGGTGTTGTCGGCGACGTACATATTCAGGTATTGGTTGATGTTTTCTTCCATGCTGCGGTTGAACTCGGTGAAGAGTTTGTTGACCATGCCGTTCCAATATCTTTCTTTTTCATCAATATCGGTTGCGGCGTCGATGGTCAGCTCCCGCCAGGCCTCGATGGAGGTTTCGGCAGCGCTCATACTGTCGCCGTCGGTGATGCGCAGGGTGACAACCAGCCGGGCTTTGTAGCGGATGCGGTCACGGGTGAAAACTTCGTTGGAATTGAGGGCTTCTTCGGTGACGCTGGCGTCTTTGATGATGAATTTAGCAATTTTGTTTGAGCCGAAGTCAACCGCTTCAAGCCGGTCACGCGCCCAGATGCGCGCCGTTTTTTCAATTGAAATCGGGAAAAGGTGCTCCACATTGGGGCGTTTGAATGTCGGTGTGAATTCAGACACGATGTCAATTTTATTGACTTTGAGTTTTATCGGCGGCTGGTTGGTGAAGCTCAGGTCTTCATAACGGCGGGGTTCCGCCATATCGTCCTGAATACCGGCACAGGCCGGAACCATAAAGCACATGGCCAAGACGGTAAAAATTTTCTTTAACATGAGTTGTTGTCCCAAAGAGGTTGAACGAATATCTGTTTTAAGTAGAGTTTAATCTTAATAGATTAATATTTCGTTATTGTTTCAACAGTTCGCCTTTTTCAAAGCTGTATTTTTCGCCGCAAAAGTGGCATTCGGCGGTGATTTTGCCGTTTTCGGTCATGGCGTCGATTTCTTCAGGTTTCATAGCGGCAAGGACGGCTTGTAATTTTTCACGGCTGCAGCGACAGCCAAAGTGATATTGACCGGCGGTTTCAACTTCAAGGCCGTTGGCGTGAAACAGGCGGTGCAACAGGTCTGCCGCGCTTAAGCGGACGTCAAAAATTTCTGTATCTTTGAGGCTGTCAATAAAGACGACGGCTTCTTCCCAAGCGGCGTCAATGTCAACGGATTCATCCAGTTTTCCACCCCGGTCGGGCAGTTTTTGCAGCAAAATTCCCGCGGCCATCCACCGGTCGTTTTCGGTTTCAGGGGCTTTCAGGAACAATTTGATGTGGGTGTCGATTTGTTCGGACTGACGGAAATAGCGCATGGCACATTCGGCCAGCGTTTTGCCCCGGATATCGACAATTCCCTGATAGGTCTTGTCCGGGCCGCCCTGATCAACCGTGAAAGCCAGATAGCCGCCGCCCAGAAAATGCGGGGTTTCTTCATGCTCGTCTTCCGTTTTGCGAAGTGTTTTGGCGTTTTCAATCCTTTGGTTGTCATAGTTGGCTGAAGCTCGGACGGCGCCTTTGGAGGTGACATCAACCACAATCATGCCGACGGGACCGTTGCTTTGGGTTTGGAGGGTGAAAATTCCGTCGTATTTGATGGTGCTGGCAAGCAGGGTTGCCAGTGCCGTACTTTCAGCCAAAATGCCGGAAACAACCGGCGGGTAGTTGTGGCGGGTGAGAATGGTGTTGACGACTTCATCAAGCCGGACAAGCCGGCCGAAGAAAGCGCCGTTGTTGATGTGAAAAGATGCACAAGTATCAAAATTTTTGTTAACCACCGAAGTATTCCTTTATATAATTACGTTTGTTTTTTAACATAGTTTATTTGAAAGGATTTTGCAAGTGTCTGATGAGGCGGACAAGCCGGCGGGGAAGAGGCTGCGCAAGATAACCAAGTCCAGATTGCAGAATATTGCCCTGTATTATGTGCAGCGGTTTGAGTCTTCGGCGGCGAATCTGCGAAGCGTTTTAAAACGGCGGGTGGATGAGTATGCGTATTACAACCATGATTTCAATCTGGCAGAGGCGTATGCTTGGATTGAAGAGATTTTGCAGTCTTTTCAGGGGTATAAGTATGTCGATGATGCCCGTTTTGCCGGATTGAAAGTCAGAGATTATCTGGCGGCGGGAAAGTCGGAGAAGTATATCCGGATGAAACTGGCAGAAAAAGGAATCGACGAGGCGGTGGTTGAGCAGGTTTTGGCCGAGCAGGAATTTGACCCGTTTGAAAATGCGATGCGGCTGGCGAAGAAAAAGCATATCGGCCCTTTTCGCCGGGCGGAGGAGCGGGAGGCTTTTCGGCAGAAAGATATGGCGGTGCTGGCGCGAGCCGGTTTTGAGCTGGATGTGGTCAAACGGGTTTTGGCGGAGAATTCGGATGATGTCTGATTTTGTGCGGGGGGTATTCAATTGATATTTTGACGCATTCCCGAAGGTGTATTATTCGGAGCTAATACTCGACTTTGACGAGGTAGAGGCCGGCGGCGGGGGCTGTCGGGCCGGCAACGGTGCGGTCCCGGGCTTCAAGGATGGTTTTGACATTGTCCGGCATCAGGCGTCCTTCGCCGACCATTTTCAGGGTGCCGACCATGTTGCGTACCTGATGGTGCAGAAATGAGCGCGCTTCAACGTAAAAGGTAAATTCATCGCCGTTTTGAGAGATGTCAAGTTTATCAAGGGTTTTGACCGGAGATTTGGCCTGGCAGGCAGCGGCGCGGAAAGAGGTGAAATCGTGATGACCGAGCAGGTGTCGGGCACCTTGTCGCATCAGATTCAGATCCAGCGGATGAGGCGTCCACCAGACACGGTTTTTTAAGACCGGGCTGGGTGCCCGGCGGTTGAGAATCCGATAGATATACGCCCGTTTTTTTGCAGAAAACCGGGCGTTGAAGTTCTTATCAACGGGTTCAACTTCCAGAACGGAAACCGGAGCCTCCAAGGCCAGCAGGTTGCCGTTGAAAGCCTCACGGATTTTCCAGAGTTCCATGTCGCGGGTCAGGTCAATATGCGCGACTTGTGCCAGAGCATGAACCCCGGCATCAGTGCGTCCGGCAGAGACAATCTCGGAATGAAAGCCGTTGAGTTTTTCCAGAATTTCCTCAAGGTATTGCTGAACGCTCGGGCCGTTGAGCTGTCTTTGCCAGCCGAGAAGATTGGTTCCGTCGTATTCTATGGTCAGTTTGTAACGCATTTGGTTGTCCTGTAAAAAAGCAAGGGGCTTTGACTGCCCCTTACCCTAAATCATTTTCGGCTTTATGCAAGTTTATTCTGCAGCGAGAGCCATTTTTTCCGCCACAGAATTAGTAAAACCCAGCTTGGACTGAATCTCCCACAGAACTTTCAGCGCCGCAAGAGCGTCTTCTCCGGTGATGCGCGGGGTGGTTTTGCCATTGACGCAGGCGATAAAGTGGTTCAGTTCGGCCTGCAGAGGCTGGTTGGTCGGAATGAACAGTTGTTCGACACTGCCTTTTAAGCCATAGTTCATCCATTCGGGAATTTCTTCCTGATTGACGTAGGGCATGCGTCCCTGAGAGTGAACATTAATGCTCTGGCTGATGAAATCCATGTCAATATAGTTGGTGTCGGTGGTGACTGTAAGTGTCCGGACGCGAGCCTGCGTGATGCGGCTGGCGGTCAAATTGGCGGTGACGCCGTTTTCAAACTCGAGTAAGGCGGTGATGTAATCTTTGCCGGAGGCGTGATCCGGGGTGCGGACGGCGGCGGCCTGAACGTTTTTGACTTTGTCTTTGACCAGAGAGAGGATGACCTCAACATCGTGAATCATTAAATCCATGGCGACGTCAACATCCGTGATACGGCCGGAAGCCGCAGACATGCGTTGTGCCGTCAGTGAACGAATCATGCCGGTGTTGCCGAGGATTTTGTGCATTTGTTCAACCGCCGGGTTGAATTGCTCAATGTGGCCGACCAGTAAGGTGACGTTATTGTTTTTGGCCGCGTTAATCAGGCGCAGGCAGCCTTCTTCCGTGGTGGCAAGCGGTTTTTCCATCAGGCAGTGGATGCCTTTGTTCAGGAAAAATTCACCGACTCCGGCATGAGTGACCGAAGTGGTGACGACGCTGACCGCGTCAACGCCGGCGGAGACTTCTTCCAATGAAGAAAAAGCTTTTATTCCGAACATTTCAGCCGCTTTTTCAGCCGCTTCGGGAAAAATATCATAAACCCCGACAAGCTTCACGCCCGGTAGCGTTTTGTAAGTCTTCAGGTGGTTTTTGCCCATAACGCCGGCGCCGATGACGGCAACTTTAATATTACTCATAAGTCTTCCTTACAGATGTTTTATCGTAATCTGTCTCTTTAGATAACATATTTAGCGGGAAAGCGTAACTAATAAATTGTTACAGATTGTTTCAAAAAAAAGTTGTTTTGTCTTTGTCCGTTTGGAAATGGATGATGTGCTGTCGGGAGGAATTCTGATGAAAGAAGAGATTTCAACGGAACGCTTATATCTTTGCTTTTGGCATTGACGACATAGAAAATGATGTGTTATTCTGGGCATTATTCAGGAACAGGCGGGAGCCGGGAATGATCAGAAAGTATTTATGTTGCGGATTGATGATGTTGTTGGCGGCGGGATGTGCCGCTGTGCCGGAGAATGACGCCGGACAAGAGGCGGAGGCCGGTGTCGGCGGGGCTCGTTGTGTGCTGATTGATGCCGCACCTGAAGAAATTGATGACAAAGTTAATGTTTATCTGGCCATGGCACGGGCGGCAAAGTATAATGCCCGCGCGGTCATGGAAAATATGAAACAGAAAATTTTTGCCGATAATCCGAATATGTCTCCGAAAGATATTATCGGTAATGTTTTGAACAATCCGGCCGGCGGGAGCGAGCTTTATAACGGTATCAGGGTTTTGGACTATGCGATTATGTATGCCGGGGCGTATTTGTCGGATACGCAGCAGGATGCGGATCGTCTGATTTTGCAGCGTTCGGCTCAGGGGCTGGCGGTTGCCGCGGTTAAAGCGCAGGGCGATGTCTGGATTGCCGAACGGAAGATCAGAGAAGTTAATCGTCTGACGGACAGAGAAAATAAGGCTTTGCAGGAGACGGATCAGCTTTATGAGCGGTCGGGCAATCTGAGCGAGGAGGCTCAGTCTTATCGGACGGCTTTGGAGGTGACGCTCCGCAAGCTTAAAGATGCGCGGGAGAATCTTATCGGGGATACACTGGAATACCGGAAGCTTTTGAAAGACCGTCGGGACAAGCTGGAACTTGACGGCCGGAAGTTTTATGAACTGGACAGTTTTGACAAGAATCTGACTTCAGAATTGTTTGAGAAGGCTGCTTTGGTCAGCCGGGCAGAGCTTAAGTCGGAAAAGGTCAAAATCAGGGGATATCGTTTTTCTTCAATCAACAGGTATCTTGCCCGCCATTATGATGAGGCGGCACATTTGTCTGTCAACGGGTATCAGCCCAATGATCAGCTTTATGCCGAAGCGATGGAAAAATATGCTTCCCGGGCGGCAAACGGTTTGATTGATGCCATTGTGGCTCTGCGGAACAATAAGAAGCCGGAGCTGCAGTTTGCTCTTCAGGAGACGGTGGCCGACGAACTGGCGGCAGCGATTATGATTCAGATTAAGCTGGCGTTTGCTTCAGTGGAGGCGGCAAAGCTGGATCATGAGCTTGTGTCTCAGAAAATTGCACTTTTGAAAAAGGAAATCAGCCTGCTGAAAAACCGGTCGCTCGGATATGCCAAACGGGAGGAGTTGTTGGAGAAAAAACTTCGTCTGCTTGATTTGGAAATTTTGGAAAGCCGGATTTTGTCCGAACGGGCTGCGGCGATTATTGCTTTGTATTTTTACAGCGGGTATGCGCCTTTTGAGTGTCAACTGCTCAATCAGCGGCCTGAGTATATTGCCAGGGTGTTGCGGAACGGGTTGAAAGCCGACCGGGTTAAAATGCTGGCGGCGACGGTTAAAGAAAATTCTGCTTTGGACGGGGCTTTGCCGGAAATTGAGAAATGGGCCGTCGGGGAGAACTGGCTGGAAGATACTTTGGAGAATCGGCAGACAGAGAAAAAGCCGGTTCCGGTTTCTGTTGAGAAAAAGGCAGCCCGGCCGAAGTCTTTGGTGTTAAGGCAGCCGGCAGGGGATTATGCGCCTTATACGGATCCGGCCGTTGATAAACGCAAGGTTATGCAGCTCGGATCTTATATTGAGCCCAAAAATGCGGATCTGGACTGGAATATTTTGAGTAATTTGTATCCGGAACTGAAAAAATATACACCGAAAATCGAAAAAAGCCGCCAAGACGGTGTGTTGTATCACCGGCTGGTGGTACGCTCTGCGTCCGGTGGGTTTATGAAGTTGTGTAATAAACTACGCGGCGACAGGGTTCAATGTATTTTACGGTGAGCATTTTTTGCGGAAGCAAGTGTATCGGAAAAGAAACGGGATTGGTTTTGATTGATGTCAGATAAAGATGAACAGAAAGAAGATTTTGTTGAATGGCATGCGGTTTCCCGCCTGAAAAACAAAGAGCCGGAACCGGTGGCGGCGGTCGGTGCCGCGGAGGTGTCTGCGCCGGCGGCTGAGCCCGGTGATGTTATACAGAAACCGGCGCCGCGTTTTTCGGCGGAAGAAAAAGAGACAGGTGCTTTGTCCGAGGGGGAAGATTATTCTTCCAAAGTTATTGAGCAGGCGGATTTCAAGGGGCAGATGCTTGACGGGCAGAGTTTTCGCGGCGCCTCGCTTATCGGTGCCGATTTTTCAGGTGCTTCTTTGAAAAATGTTGATTTGAGCGGGGCGAATTTGTCCGGAGCGAATCTCAGCGGGGTTGATTTGAGCGGGGCGAATTTGTCCGGAGCAATTTTGCGCGGTACGAATTTTACCGGTGCCTGTCTGAATGGTATTAAGTTGGCCGAAGCCGATTTGGACGGTGCGGTGCTGCTTGATTTGCGGATTGATGAGCTGGGATTGCAGGAATTGCAGGATCTGGTCGAGTATCTGGCGAAGTATTTTCCGCACAAGCTGAATTTGGCAAAGATGAATTTGACACTGCTGGATTTGAAGCGAATCGATTTGAAGAACCTTGATTTGCGCGGCGTTGATTTTACCGGGGTTGATTTTACCGGTGTGAATATCATCGGTTTGAATTTGAGCGAGTGTCTTATTACGCCTCAGCAAATTGCTCAGGCAATGGGGCGGAATCCGACCCGGGACGAGATGATGCAACTTTTGATGCCCCGCAAAAAAGAACGCGGCAAGGAGTGGTCCGGGATTGACTGGGAATCATTTTTCCGCGGCGGAGAGGATTATAGTATCTGGGATGCAACCAAGGACAAAGGTATTAGTATTGAACAGATTTTACAGACGGGAAAGAAGGTTTTTCGTAAAGAAGCCGGGAAACCCAAAGTCAAGGATGAACAAATTGTCGAGCAGGTGAAAGCCGAGCAGAAAAACAGAGAAGACGAGCGTACGGAAAAAATCAGGGAGAATATTGAAAAAAACCGGCAGGCGGTTTTGGAAGCCCGGAAAGAGCGCCAGAAAGAACAAGAAGGCGAAAAGTCAAAAGAGGAGCGGCGTCCACAGAAAGAACTTGATCTGACGCTGGTGGCTGCCGGCCGCAGCCGGGAAATGTGAGTGACGGGGCCGGGATAATCAACAGCCGAGACGCCGGGCAAATTCTGCTTCATTTCCGGCGGAGAGGTATGGATTGCATTTTTTTTCTTCGCCCAAAGTGTAAGGACCGGCCGGCAGCCCCTGTTCCAGTCGGGCACGGGCGTGTTCCAGATAGGCTGTGACTTCAGGGCTGTGGTTGCTGAACAGCAGAGCTTCACGGGCACTGTGCCGTGTATATTCGTGTCCGGGGTAAAACAGAGTATCATCCGGCAGAGCATTGATTTTGCAAATGGATTCCCACATCTGGCTGATTGTTCCTTCAAACAGGCCGCCAATACAGAGATTGAACAGCATGTCGCCCGTGAATAAGGCTTTGTCTTTGGCAAAATACCATAAAATATGGCCGATTGTGTGGCCGTCAACGCTGATGATCCGGGCTTGAGAATCGCCAAGGGCAAAAGTGTCGCCATCATTGAGCAGAATGTCGATTCCGGGGATGCGGCGGGCGTCTTTGGCATGGCCGGCGATTTGTGCTTTGAAGTATTTTTTGAGTTCAAGATTGCCGTCGGTGTGGTCAAAGTGATGATGGGTGTTGAGAATGTATGCCGGAGTGATGTTCAGCTCCCGGCAACGGCAAATGACCGGTTCAGGTTCGGAGGGGTCGACGACAGCACTGATGCCGGAGGTTTGATCGGTCAGCAGATAGGCGTAATTGTTCATGGTGCCGGGGCGGCAGAGAATCGTGTCTATTTTCAGCATTATAAATAATCCTCGGGTTTGACTTCGTCGATCTGTTCGGGAGAAATATATTGTTCGGCGTATTCCATATAGACCTCGTTGCTGATAAAAACACGGTACAGGTCGGGGTCGATGTGGCCGGTGTCTTTCATCTCTTTCATAATGGAGAGGACTTCGCTGAGTTTCTTTGGTTCTTTATACGGGCGGTCGTTGGCGGTGAGGGCTTCAAAAATGTCGGCAATGGCCATGATTTTGGCCGGAATGGACATTTGGTTACCGGTCAGACCGTTGGGGTAGCCTTTGCCGTCAATGCGTTCATGATGGGCGCCGGCGTATTCAACCACGTTGGACAGTTCTTTGGGAAAGTGGATGGCTTTGAGCATGTCTATGGTGACGACAATGTGTTCGTTGATTTTTTCCCGTTCTTCTTTATTGATGGTGCCTTTACGGATTTCAAGGTTGTAGAGTTCACCATAGTTGTAGCCCTTGGAGAGCAGGTCGGGGCGGTTTTGCAGCAGATTTTCATAACTCGGGTTCTGATAGACTTTCATATCCGGGATGTTGTCGCGTTCGGCCCAGGAGAGCCCTTTGGTCCGGTCAAAATAGCGGACGAATTTGATTTTGCTCAATTCTTCAAGCCGGGAGATGTCGTTGTCGGTCAGCGGGATGTCTCCGGTGTTGCAGCGGGCGATAAAGTCAAAATTTTCTTCAAGCTGTTTGACTTTGGCGACAAATCCGGCCTGCAGCTCTTCTTTTGTGCCCTGGCCGGCGAGACGTTTTTTGAGGTATTCGATGTGGGCATCCCGGCGCAGGATTTCAAAACGGTCCCGTACTTCGTGGATGCGGTTGTAGATGGTTTCCAGTTTTGTGGCTTTGTCGACGATGTATTCCGGTGTGGTGACTTTGCCGCAGTCATGCAGCCAGGAGGCGATGTTCAGGGCGTACCAGTCGTCGCGGCTCATTTCGAAATTTTTCAATGGGCCGCTGTTTTGCTGAACCGCGGCTGTGGCCAGCATGCGGGCAATGACCGGGACCCGCTGACAATGAGCCCCGGTGTAAGGTGATTTGGCGTCGATGGCACGGGCCAAAACCTC
>CALXTH010000057.1 GCA_944391365.1 uncultured Alphaproteobacteria bacterium
CATCGAATCAAAAGCCTTGCCACCGGAATAAACCGTCATACTCCCGCCGCTGACTGCCGTATTCCGAGCCTCTCCATAAACTTTCTGAAAAGCCCGGTACTGAATATTCGTCCCGTTAGAGACACCGCCGCTCTCAACCGTCTGAGCAGAATAAGAATACAAATTGCTGCCATTGGTCACCCCGCCGGACTTCACAATTTGTTGTCCCAACACCATCACATTATTAGTCGTTCCCAAAACATTTTGCGTCACCGGAGAATCAACCATTGTCCCTGACCAAACCTCCCCGGCCGGAACCTCAGTCGTTATCGCCGCCGCCGGAGAAGAAATAATCGTAGAAACCAACAGAACAGACAGTCTTTTCATAACAACACGCCTCCCGGATGCAATACTTTAAGTTTACACAAAGGATACAGGCACAAGAAAAAATTTCAACAACTTAAATTTGATATAAACAAAAAAGACGTTCTGAGGAACGTCTTTCCAAAATTTTGACTTAAACCAGCCCCTCCCGGCACAACCTGGCATAACCGGGCTTGTCCAACCCGAGCAGATGAATAATCTCCGCCGGAGCAAGCTCAATATCAAGTCCGGAAGAATAGCTTTTTCCGCCTTTTATCCGGATAAGCTCCGCACTTGGCAGCTTGGCCCGTCCGATGCAGCTTGATAAATAAACAAAGCACTCATCATTATCTTCCAGATACTGTTTGGCCAGATACCGGGCATATAAATTCAAGGTCAAATCCGCTTTGGTTGCATCTTTCGTCCAGGGACTCCCGCCGCCGATCGGTGCAGCCGTTCCGTAAAAATCACAGGCAAGTTTCCGCCCGGTCACACCACAATCCGCCACAGATGAATGAAGACAATACCTTCCCGTCCCGTTGACAATAACGCGCTCCGGCTCAACAGCCAGAACACCTGCAATAAACGGAACCAAATCAACCTCTTCCAACATCGGGACTGCGGCCACGACACAAACAATCCCGCCACGCTCATCCACCGTTACCTGCGTTTTAATATCCAAACCGAGTTCTGCCTCTGACAACGCTTTCTGATAAAGCGCCCGGTTCAGTTTTCTTGATAAAAAAAGCTCCCGGCTCACCAATCCTTCACCCTGGCAGGCATAACCGACAAATACCCCCTGGTCACCCCAGCCGCCGCTGGTCACACCCTGACCAATCTCGGCCGATTGCCCATGAATTAAATTAACAACGGTCAGCTTTTCCGGTTCAATCGCATGCCCCCCCCACCGCCGGGCATACGCTTCCGTATAACCGATTTCGGCCAAAGCAGCAAGAACATGCGACCTCAAATCCCGCAGTTCTGCCTTTCCGCTCACCTCGCCGCCAAGCACAACCGTATTGCCCTTGAGCAAAACCTCAACGGCATACCTCACCGACGGATCCTGTTCCACCATCCGGTCCAAAAGATAACTTGAAATATAATCGGCTGTTTTATCGGGGTGCCCGAGCGACACCGCTTCTGCTGTTTTCAACATAACGAAATCTCCTTGTTTAGTCCTCTATTGCGGGACAAGTCAGGTTAAATCCACAAAAAAAACATGACCGGCCACCCGGCATGCTCAATAATAATCTGCCCTTTTTAATCAAATGTCAAGCCTGAAAATCATAAAGAAGGAGCCGCCGAAGCGACTCCTTCTTTACGCAGACACCGTGTTTTACTTGCGTGTAATCGAGATTTTCTTTTTCCGTCCCTGCTCTTCCGTTGACTTCGGAATGCTGACTTCCAAAATACCGTTTTCAAATTGAGCCGTTGCATCATTTGACTTCAGCTCCCACGGCAGCGGAATGGTCCTCTGGAAAGAACCGTAAGTAAACTCCGAAAAACAATTCCCGGACTGATCTTCTTTCCGCTCGGACTTTTTCTCTCCGGAAATTGTCAGATACCCGTCATTTGAAATTTCCAAATCAATATCTTTTTCAGACATTCCCGGCATTTCCGCCCGAACCGTTACCGCCTTGTCATTTTCTGAAACCTCGATTTTCGGCTCCAGCGTCTTCAACATAACCTCCTCGTCTCTGAACGAAGGATCAAGCCAGCCGTTAAACATCGTGTTGACCAAATCATTAAAATCCCGGCGCAATCCATACCCGACAGAAGCATGACGATTATTATTCTTGCGATTCATCAGTGAATTTGACATCTTTTGATCTCCTTTCATTTTTCCGAGTTTAAAAACTCTTTCTATAAAAAGAGATAGGAAGCAATTTCCCCAAACGCAAGCCCCATATCAAAATTTTTTTCTTTCCCCAAACACAGCCTCAAAAAAAGAAAGAGAGCTCCGACAAACATCGGAACTCTCCGTCAACTCATAACATATGTCCAAACGGCTTTTAATCCGCGGATTGCAAAAATGCCGCAATAGAACGATATAAATCCTGCTGGTTTTCCTCCGTCTCAAAATTATGCCCGCTCTGCGGAACAGTCACCAAATGTTTCGGAAAAGACAAAGCATCATACAAATCTTCAACATCCCGGGGCGGAATGACAAAATCATCTTCTGCCGTAACCAGCAAAACATCAGCTTTGATTTTATCTGCAAGCTTCAAAGCATCATAAGCCTTCGCCGTCTCAACAACCTGATAAGGAATATCCTCTGTCTGATAACGATAAAAGCCGTTCTTTTTCCAGTTTTCACAAAAATCATGCATCTCTGACAGGCAGGCCGCCTCCCATTTCTGTCCGCTGACAACCGGCGTCACCGGAATCAATTTTCCGACCCGGGAAGGATTCTCCGCCGTATATTGCAAAACCGAAGCCCCACCCAGCGAATGTCCGACAAGCGCAAAAGGTTCACTGTAAAAGTCCTGTCGGCTGACCCAATCAACAACTTCCGCCAAATCCCGCTCAAATGACGCCAGGCGGACATCTTTAATATTTCCGCCGCTCTTGCCTAAAGAATTTCTGCTGTCAAAAGTAATCACGACATACCCGTTGTCCAAAAAAGCCTTTTTCGCCGTCTGCACCACGGAATGCCCCAGATGAGACGCCAACCCGTGCTGAATAATCGCCAATTTTCCGGCATCCGCATGCGCCACCCCGTCAACTTGCAAATATATCGGACCACTTTGCTCATCATCAAGCCACACTTCCCGGGAAGCCTCATTTTTGGCACACGATACCAGCAACAATCCCCAAAAGACCAAAAAAACTTTTCTCACAAACATGTTCTGCCTCCCACCATCTTAAAAACAAAAAAACTGATTTGCTTTTTCACTCTCTTGCCGACATCAAAACCATCGGCAATTTTTTTACAATCTAGCAGCAATATTTTAATTTTACAAGATCAACCGACAGCCCGCCCGACAATTTAGCATTGACTTTCACACCGCTGAAACTATAATAAAAATAGATCCTATAAAGAGGCTGCTCATGAAAAAAACAACTTTAATAGCCGGAATACTTATAACTTTTGCGGGTAATGCATTTGCTGACGCGCTGCCCATTGAAGTCCTGGAACAAGAATTCTCTCAATGTTCCGACGATTTTGAAGCTGAAGCACAAAAATGCCCCGATTTATGGAGCATGAGATGTTATAACCACTTAATGACGGCTCATAAAAATACACAACAATGCTATAAAGACGTCACCATAAAATTATTTGAAAATTATTATGGCTTGTCAAAAGAAGACGCCGCAAAAAAATTCGACGAACACAGCCAATTCATATACAACCAATATTTATACATATATAATGATTCCTCCTATTGCCTACAAAATAATTGTGGCGTATCCCCCTACTTATACAGCGAATACGCCACAACTTATAATCTCCGTTTTTATATCGAAAGAATAATCGGTGCCGTTTCCTCCCGCGGTTAATAGCTGTTAAATCTATTTCTATGCCCTCTTTCAAAAACTCTTTGTGAAGGATCCCGATGAAGATTTCGATCTTCTATATTATTGACGTTCCTAATAAAATTCTGCCTAACAACATTGTGATCAACATTTTGAAAAGCATTCAATGTATCCGGTCCGATCAAACCATCCGCCTGAACACCCAATGCTCTCTGAAGATTCTGAAACATCAAAGCCAATCAAAAACAAACACGCAAAACAAAAAGGCCTTGAGATTTCTCTCAAAGCCTTACTTTCCCACTGGTTGCGGGGGGAGGATTTGAACCTCCGACCTTCAGGTTATGAGCCTGACGAGCTACCGGGCTGCTCCACCCCGCGACAAACGCTGTACTGCGAATCCCATCCGCAATACAGCGGTATATATACATCACACAAAACTCATTGTCAAGCATTAATTACACTTTTAAAAAAAGCCGGATGCTCCTGCAACAAAACCAAATGCCCTGCAGCAATCCGACCCTTATCATTATACAACTCATAAGACATCTGCTGCCCTTCGGTTTTATCCTCAATTCCAGCCTTCTGAAATTGGGTAATATGAACAAAAACATCCTTCCCGCTTTCCTCATCGGTAATAAAACCATAGCCTTTTTTCTCATTAAACCACTTCAATTTCCCATACCGAACCAAAGTACCACTCATCTGCAATATCCTCCCTTAAACTAAAAGTTACAACAAAAAATAAATTATCACTAAATAGCTATTCTCTTTTTTCCGATAATCAAGTCATATACCAAAATAAATTTATGCCCTCCTTTCCCAATAAAGATTTAAGTCCATTTCTTCACTTTTTCCGTCTCTATCAATAATTTTAAATAAGAATACATAGCATACTAATATTAGTAAAGTCTAAAATACTTATATCAACAATATAAAATCAAGCAGCAGTTTAGTCTATTATCGAATATTTTTTGTCTCTATTAATAATTTAAATAAGAACAAGTATCCTACTAATATTAGTATAAACTAATAAAGAGCATGTCAACAGAAGTTTTACTTTTTTAAGCTGTCATTTTTTCCGTCCATACTATTTAATAGAATATGATTATACATTTAAAATATCTAACAAAATTATAACATTCCAAAGAAATTTATAACAAACAATGCAAATCAATCCCGAATATTGCAGCCCCGCATACGCCCCTCCGGAAACAAAAAATCATATATTAAAAGACGAACTCTTAAACTGACAAATATTAAAAAGGGCAAATAATCAGACAATATTTCTGGTATACACCTGCAGTTGCTTCGTCAGCAAACGGCTCCCGTGCCCACGGTCCGGAACAATTCGCAGATCAGAAAGAGGCAGCCGCCGATGCAACTCATAAGCACCGATCAACGGACAAACCATATCCAACCGGTTATGAACAATAACAACCGGAATTGTTTTCAGCCGCTCCACATGAGCCAAAATTTCATTCTCCGCCAAAAAAAACTTGTGCGCCGCATAATGCATCATCACCCGACATGAAGAAACATCACTCTCCGTCACCGGTTCCGCCGCCTCTGCAACCGACACCTCTCCCAAAACACGTTCATAACGCCCATAGAGCTGAACCGCCCGCACCTGCTTTTGTAAGTCTCCGGACATAATCTGCCTATAATAAAATGCCGGAACATCCTCTCCGTCAGGCAACGGCTCCCGGAGCAAAGCCATCACATCCGGATAAAACCACCCCGAATACAACTGCTCCCACATACGATTGTCCTGATTTGCCAAAAAAACCTTCGCCACAATCAGCCGGCGAACTTTCTCCGGATATTTCTCAGCAAACAACAAGGCCAGAGTCGCCCCCCAGGAACTGCCAAAAACAACCACCGGTTCCGTTATCTGCAAATGAGCCAAAAGCCGCGCCGCATCTTCCACCAAATCCTGCGTTGTATTTTCGGCCACTTCTCCTGCCGGCAAAGACTTCCCGCAGCCGCGCTGATCAAACAAAATAACCCGACATTTTTTCAGATTAAAATTTCCGGCCGTTCCCGCATTGCTCCAATATCCCGGGCCTCCATGAAAACAAATCACCGGAACACCGGACGGCTTTCCGAACTCCCGGAAAAAGATCCGGTGCTTTTCCGACACCCGCAGATATCCCTGATGAAAAGCTTTCGGCTCAAACCACCTGCTGAAAATATTCATCGCATGCCCCTTTCATGTCATTTAACCGTTGCAATCTTCGCAGCATAATTTAATATAGATGTATTAAAAGATTCGTAACAGGAAAAAGAGATGACGATTGAAATCTGCCTCCACAACGCGACAGTCCTGAATGGCTATGCCGCGATGAAAAATTGCGCAGTTCTGATGAAGGGGCATAAAATCATTGACGTTTTCAACGAAACCCGCTTCAATCAGAAAAACTTCAAAAAAGATGTCAAATTCATAGACATCAAAGGAGCCTACCTTGCCCCCGGTTTCATCGATACACATATCCATGGCATCGGCGGCTATGGCACGGAAGATCACGATTCCCGCTCCATTCTGAAAATGTCCGAACATCTTGCCCGACATGGCGTCACCTCATTCATTCCAACCCTGTACTCTGAAAAAAAAGAATCTCTGATCAAAGGCATCCGCGCCATTGTTGAAGCAATGGGAAAAGAAAAAGGCGCCAAAATACTGGGAATTCACCTGGAAGGCCCCTTCATCTCTCCGGCACGCCTCGGCGTTCAAAGCCCGGAGTCGCTCAGCCCGGCAGACCCCAAACTTTTTGATGAACTCTGGAACGCCGCTGAAGGAAAAATCATCAACATGACCGTTGCTCCCGAACTCAAACACATGCGGGAACTCGCCTTGCACTGCATCGCCAAAGGCGTGGTTTTACAGGCCGGACACACCAACGCCACTTATGAGCAAATGGTTGAAGGCATGCAGGCGCGTATCATGCACGTAACCCACTTGTTCAATGCCATGAGCCGCATGCACCACCGCGACCCCGGAGCCGTCGGTGCCGTCTTTATCCATCCCGAAATCTCCTGTGAAATCATCGCTGATGGCATCCACATCAACCCCAACATCATCAAGTTTTTGCTGCGCTGCAAACCGATTGATAAACTGGTGCTGGTCACTGACGCCCTGAAACCAACCAAACAAACACACCTGCCGTTACTTGCCAACGGAGAAGAAGTCTACCTCGACCAGTGTTTCTACCGCAAATCAGACAATGCCATCGCCGGTTCGGCACTCACCATGCTTGATGGTGTCAAAAACCTGGTTTCTTTCGGATTAAGCCTGGAACAATCCATCCAGATGGCCTCCACCAACCCCGCCCGGATTATGAAACAGGAACATCTGGGGCTGATTGCCCCCGGTTATGACGCCGACATGGTTGTCTTTGACAAAAACTTTCACAACCTCTACACCATCATCAGTGGTGTCGTTTATAAAAAAGGAAAAGAGCAATGCGCGTAATCATCAAACAAGACTATGACGAATGCGCCCAATGGGCCGCCAATTACGTCGTCTATAAAATCAACCGTTTTCGCCCGACGGCTGAAAAACCCTTTGTCCTCGGCCTGCCGACAGGCTCATCACCGATTGGCATGTATAAAGAACTCATCCGACTTTATCAGGCCGGAAAAGTCTCTTTTGAAAACGTAGTCACTTTCAATATGGATGAATACATCGGCCTGCCGCCGGCACACCATGAAAGCTACCACTTTTTCATGCACGAAACTTTTTTCAAACACATCAACATCAAACCTCAAAACATCAACATTCTGAACGGCATGACCACCGATTATGAAAAAGAATGTAACAACTATGAGGCCAAAATCAAAAGCTATGGCAAAATCAACCTGTTCATCGGCGGCGTCGGCACCGACGGCCACATCGCTTTCAACGAGCCCGGCTCATCCCTGACATCTCGTACCAGAGTCAAAACTCTGACCATGGAAACAATCCGCTCCAACGCGCGCTTTTTCAACAACGATATTGACCTCGTCCCCAAAACGGCATTAACAGTCGGGGTCGGCACCATTACCGACGCGGAAGAAGTCATGATTATCGCCACCGGAAACACCAAAGCCGAAGCCTTAAAACACGGCATTGAGGGCAGCATCAGCCACATGTGGCCAATCAGCATTTTGCAAATGCATCAACACGCCTTCATTGTCTGCGATGACGCCGCCACGGCTTCTCTCCGCCCGGAAACCATCAAATATTTCAAAGAGATTGAACAACGGACACACGGCTGATCCGATTCTCTTCACAACACAATCCGATTCTCTCAGCAAAGGCCCGCTTCCGGGCCTTTGCTGAATAAAGCCTAATAACTTATCAACACCGGCCGAATATAGTAGGCGTTGTCATCATGCCCCCAAGAGGCATAGTACCCAGTATACATATGCACACCATAGTGGTAGATACTACTACTGATATTGGTAGACGACCAATAGTATCCTTCTGTCAAATTTATCCCACCGTTTGCCGAGAGTAGACTATTAAGAGATTTATTATTATTATACATTGTTGTTAACTGATCTTTTGTCGGTAACGCTCCTTTCAAATTGCCACAGAACGAATAGTTCTGACAACTGCTGTTTGCATTTTGCCAAATCATGTTGCCTATGTCTTTCATTGCAATAAAAAAATTCATATCTGTTGTTTTAATGCCAACGACGACACCATTGCAATAAAATAAGTTTCCGTGGGCTCCATCACTTATTTTGGGTTTACAACTATTATCTTTCCATTCATAGCCGCTTGAACACATACATTGAGTATATTTGCCACCGCAGGCGGAGCCTGCGCCACCGGCGTAGCCGGTCCCTGTGCAGGTGTATTGATAAGCCGTTTCGCAAGAACATTCGGCATATAACCCACCACAAGACTTTCCGGAACCGGATTGCCCGGTACCTGTACAGGATTCGGTAAACCCCTCTTCCCGACAAACATCTTCTTTGCTCGCCAAACACGCCCCTTTGTTTCCAAACGGACATTTGACGCCTTTGCCTCCATTGCAGGAGGTTTCGGTATAGCCCAAAGTTGCGCAATCCTGCGTCGCGACACATTGAGCAAAAGCTAATTGAGGTAAAAAGGACAAACTCGTCCCAAAAAGTAAAAATTTGATATTCTTCATCACACACACATCCTTCTTTTGATATTAAAAGAATGCTCGCACCATTAAAATCGAGGTGCGAGCAGGATGTTGAGAAGCTGTATATCTGTAAACAGCTCCAGTTTATTCATTCCATAACCGAAGCTATAAAACTTATTAGACCGGCATCCTGCCCACATAAGACAGAAGCCAGCATATTGTTTTTAAGTCGTTATGCCTAAAAACGACTACAGATATAAAGGGTTCTCACACCCTGGTTGGCCTATACCGACCAACTGAAAATATCTTATCATAACAAACGTTAAAAATCAATAGACAATTAGGTGAGAATCACGAAATGAAAATTTTTAAGGCAAGGAAAAAGGAACAAGCCACCGCGTCCCTTCCCTTGATAGGGAAGAACAGGATGAGTAGATAATATAAAAATCTACTCACCCTAACCCTCTCTATCAAGAGAGGGAAATATTCTCTTTTCACCCTCCGTCAACTCTATCTAAGCATCGCGCCTCATTAACCGCCGAACAAACCACAGCTAACCGACCGGATCAAGCTGCGCCAGCTTGCCTTAATTCCGTTAAGGAGAGGACAGGAAGGGTTTATAAAAAATCATCTGAACGTCATCACGAACCGGATATAATCCGGTGTGGCGATCCATAAAAAATAAATTAGCTATGTCATCCTCGGGCTTGACCCGGGGATCCAGGCCCGGCAAAAACTTCACAGCCGCAGGCTGTGCCCAAATTCACCTCTCTTAGTAGAGAGGTCGCCCGTAAGGGCGGGTGAGTATGATTCAAAAAAAATCATCCTTATTCTCCCTCCCTGAAAAATTAGGAAAGATCGGGAAGGGGGTGAAAAAAATAACATCATTCATTTCCTCACCCCTCCCTAACCTCCCCTATATCAACAGGGGAGGAATCCCTGAACTTCTCTCCGCCAGCACAATTTAAGCATCGCGCCTTCATACCCCAATCGACCCACAGCTAACTGATCGGGTCAAGCTGCGCCAGCTTGCGCGCCTTCCTTGCCCCAATCTCTCAACCGCTAACTGACGGGGTGAAGCTGCCTCAGCTTCCGCCAGCTTACAAAAAAACTCCCGGCTTTCACAAGCGGGGAGTTTCAAATCAAATAAAGAACTCTAAGTAAGTATTAGTTTATAAACCTAATACCTGGCCAAAAGAATAATATCACAAATTTCTTCCGGTGCGGCATGATGCACACAACCTTTGTCCAAATCGACCGTAAAATAAGAACAGTCATCATGCAACGACCTTGTCCAAACACGGCCTGCGGGCAGCTTCACCCCCAGACTTCCCAAACCTGATTTAACATCCTGCCACACAGAAGCCAGCTTCAACAAATCCTGATCAGTCGGAATAACCGAATCAAAACCATCTTCAAAAGCCTGCCGCTGATAAAATTCCACCGAAGCAAAATCCCCCGGCTCAAAAGGAACAGCCTGAACCGCCAAACGATTCTGCGGATCAAAGACCACGGCATAAGAAGCACAATCAAATTCTTTCGTTACCGTATGATCCAAATTCAGAAACATACCGGCCTTAATATTTTTTTCCATAATTGAATATAATTATAATAAAACGTAAACAGAGATAGCATTTTTTTGTCAAATTGTCAACAAAAAAATGAACAAACCGCCAGAAAAAACTAAATTCTTAAATATCCTGATAATTAACGATTATGTCTAATTAAAAACGCTGAACTGATTCATGATGAAAATAAACAAACTAATGACTGATTTCTTTATAATTTTTCACCCTTGCCCCCACCTTTGACGATGAGCCTAAAAAACCGCCATTCAAAGCAGTCTTGGTGCGAGTGGGATGGCTAAGCAAAAACAGTCCTCAAGGACTGTTTTTGTCTGCAACATCTTTGTCATCCCGTTGAGCCCGGAAGCGACAGCGACCACAGCGAAACCCGGATGCCAAAGCGGGCCCGTCCCCAAGAAGACAAGCCCCGCGCAGTCTGATTGGCAAGAGCACCATAAAAAAAGCCTTGAAAAATCAAGGCTTTGAAATGGTGCTCGGGGACGGGATCGAACCGCCGACACGAGGATTTTCAGTCCTCTGCTCTACCAACTGAGCTACCCGAGCATCAGCAACGAAAGAATATATATATAAAAAAAACACTCTTGTCCAGCAAAATTTTTATTTTTTGTGAATTTTTTTAATTTTCACCAACACATCAAACCGATCAGCGCCAAACAGCCAGATATTTTCCGGAACAAACCAAAGTCAAACTATGATTTCAAATCAATCGCCACAGAAGTCATCTCATTTGCCACGGTAAAAGCGCTGGAATTCAAATTATAAGCGCGCTGCACCTTGATCATCTCAGCAAATTCTTCCTCCACTCTGACATTTGAGGCTTCGACAGACTCCGGCACCAGAACATTCAGATTATTCGTATCAGGCCCGATTACAAACCGGCTCTCCCCGACATCATTTCCAGCCTCAAACATTGTTCCGCTGACCGGAATCAAATTCTCCGGAGATTGAAAACCCACCACCGCCAGCTTGGCAATATCCAGTGTCCGGTTATTGGAATATTTTGCCCGGACGACACCATCCCGGTCAATATAGCTCCCCAGATAATCGCCGCTTTCCACCCCATCCTGGGAGATTCTTGTCTCAACATCAGACCCCGCATACTGTGTCATTTTATCAATATGCAGCGTAATCGTATTAGACGTCCCGTCATTCCAGTTGGCCGTAACCGTAAAACTTTGGGGAGAAACCAGCTTCCCGTCAGAAGAAAAAACCGCCTCGATCGGTCCGCCGGTAATTGTCCCGTTTTCCGCCACAAAATCAATATTCCAGGTATTAAGTTTCCCTTCAACCTTGGAAAAAACCATATTCATATTCTCGCCGCCGGCAGTCGGCCCATAAACCGTCAACCCGTAAGAACTGCTCTCCACGCCGGTCGCCGGCACATTGGCAATAATTTCCATATCGGTCGTCGGAACGGCCGGCATCTTATCCACCGGATCAATAACCACATCAGACATCGTTCCGGAAAACGTTCCGTCTCCATTGGCTGCAAATCCCTGAACATAACAGCCGCTGCCGTTAACCAGATAATTGGCTCCGTTTTCCGCCCGCTGCGAAAACTGCCCCGCCCGGGAATAATAAATATTGCCATACCCGTCATTCAGGGCAAAAAAAGCATTTTCCGTATTCAGCGCCACATCAAAGGCATTGCCGGTTGACGTCACTACCCCCTGATCCAAAATAGAATAACGAGCATAACTCCCGACACCAAAAGTCTCCGAACGCGAAGATGACAACCCGCTGGCATTATTTGAAACCACCGGCTGCGACCCGAGCAACGTATAAAAAAGGGTATCCGCAGCCTTATAACCAACGGTATTAATATTGGCAATATTATCACTCACCGTGCTCAAAGCATTGCTCTGAGCCTCCAACCCGGAAACCGATGCGAAAAAAATTCCTAAAGCCATTGCCATCTCCCGAAAAAACAATTAACCTGACCAAAACACATGCAATTTTCATGCCATTTATTGTGTTTTATATTTTAAAGCTGATAAAAGCGCATATTTTCGGCACAAACACAAAATTCTTGTTGTCTTTACCTTAAAATAAGGATATGTATAAGGGAGAATTTGTTTAATTTAGTTAAAGAGAGATTAGAAATGTCAAATCCGTTGGATACAAAAATCATCAGCAAACTGGCTGAAATCCTTGACAACAGCAGCCTGACCGAACTGGAGTACGAAGACGAAAGCTGCCGCATCAGCTTGTCCCGCAATCCGCACCCGGCACCGGTTCCGCCGCTGCCGCCGGTTCCACCGCAACCGGTTCAAATCCAGGCGCCTCAGGCACCGCTGCCACCAGCCGCAGCTCCCGAAGCAGTCTCGGCCGAAGTTGATTACAGCAAACACCCCGGCAGTGTCAAATCCCCAATGGTCGGCGTTGTCTACCTCTCAAGCGACCCCAACAGTCCGAATTATGTCAAAGTCGGAGACACCGTTGCCGAAGGTGATACCGTTTGCCTGATTGAAGCCATGAAAACATACAACCCGGTCAAAGCCCATAGAGGCGGAAAAGTCAGCAAAATTCTGGTTGAAAGCGGCGATCCCGTTGAATACGGCGAACCTTTGGTCGTTATTGAATAATTACACGGTCATTAAATTCAGGATACAATCTAATGTTTGAAAAAGTTCTTATCGCCAACCGGGGAGAAGTCGCCCTGCGCATTCACCGCGCCTGCCGCGAGATGGGCATCCGCACTGTCGCCGTCCATTCCGAAGCCGACGCCAATGCCATGCATGTCCGTCTGGCCGATGAAGCTGTCTGCATCGGTCCGGCCCGCTCCGGCGATTCTTATTTAAATATGTCGGCCATCATCTCGGCGGCACTGATCACCGGCGCCGACGCCATCCACCCCGGCTACGGTTTCTTATCCGAAAACGCAGACTTTGCTGAAATGGTCGAAGCCCACGGCATCACATTCATCGGCCCCACCGCCGCACAAATGCGCCTGATGGGTGACAAAATTACCGCCCGACAGGCCGCCATCAAAGCCGGATTGCCGGTAACCCCGGGGTCACCGGCACTTGAAAGTGTTGAGCATGCCATTGAATGGGCCAACAAAATCGGCTACCCGGTCATTGTTAAAGCCACAGCCGGCGGCGGCGGCAAAGGGATGAAGATTGCCTTCAACGATGACGAAATGCGTGAGGCGTTTACCATGGCTAAGGCCGAAGCTAAAGCCGCCTTTACCAGCGATGTCGTCTACATGGAAAAATATCTCCAGAAACCGCGCCATATTGAAATGCAGATTCTGGCCGACAACTATGGACATGTCGTCCATCTGGGAGAAAGAGACTGCTCCATTCAGCGTAAAAACCAAAAAGTCATTGAAGAATGCCCGTCTCCGGCACTCAACCAACAGCAACGCAAGGAAATCGGTGACATTGTCCGCAAAGCGATTGAAGAAATCGGCTACACCAACGCCGGTACCCTGGAGTTTCTGTTCGAAGACGGAAAATTTTATTTTCTGGAAATGAACACCCGTCTGCAGGTTGAACACCCGATTACCG
>CALXTH010000058.1 GCA_944391365.1 uncultured Alphaproteobacteria bacterium
AGTGCCCATCGAAACAGAATCGGTACAAACGACGTATGATCAACCGATTTTCCGTTGGCAAACTCATTAAAAATTTTCCCCATCGCATGTGCAATCACTTTAAACACATCATCCTCCTGCGCAAAGCTCATTTCCATATCCATCTGGTAGAACTCGCCCGGAGACCGGTCGGCGCGCGGATCTTCATCCCTGAAACACGGTGCAATCTGAAAATACTTGTCAAACCCGGCCACCATCAACAGCTGCTTAAACTGCTGCGGCGCCTGCGGCAAAGCATAAAAACGCCCCGGATTCAGCCGCGACGGCACCAGAAAGTCACGCGCCCCTTCCGGAGAAGAAGCCGTCAAAATCGGCGTCTGATATTCGGTAAAGCCCTGTTCCCGCATCAACTCGCGCGACCGCTGAATCACCTGCGAACGCAACAGAATATTTTTGTGAATCCGGTCTTTGCGCAAATCCAAAAAGCGGTACTTCAAGCGCATCTCCTCCGGCTCACCGCCCTCTGAAGCCACCTGGACCGGCAGAATATCCGCCTCGGAATAAACCTCAAGCGCCGTCACCTTAATCTCAATATCCCCGGTCGGCAGATTTTTATTAATACTTTCGCGCTGCAAAACTTTTCCCGTCACACCGATAACCGATTCGACCCGCAGCGCTTCAATCCGGGCAAACAAATCCGAGTCACTGTCAAACACACACTGCGTAATTCCGTAATGATCCCGCAAATCCACAAAGCACAAACTCCCAAGATTACGTTTGCGATGAATCCAGCCGGCCAGCTTCACTTCTTTTCCGATATCCGAAGCCCGAAGCTCACCGCAGGTATGTGTACGATAGCTGCTCATGATTATTCCTCATTTATTAATTTTCTTTATAGCTTTATAGTTTTAGTTCTGATTTCAATTAAAAGCAAGCACAATTTCAGAATTTCTTTTCCACCGGACATCAAAAAAGGGCGCCGCTCAGGCACCCCTTTCTTCACTTTTTGCAAAAATCGGGCAAAGTCAGATTCTCCGCATGCTTGACAATTTCGCAAACCGCTTTTTTCCAGCCTTGCGCTTCCTTCTTGCCGCCATACGGCACCAGACTGCCCACAACCTTGATTCCGCGCGGTGTTTCATACAAAACCGCCGGAACAAATTCACCCGTCTGCTGCCAGACCTGCACCACCAGATTCTGCCATGCGGCCGCCGCTTTGTCCAACGTATCCACACCGTCCTGGTCATAATCAAACCACATCCGGAAAACATACATCGGCAGCTCCTCGTTAAGCTTAACGGTATAAGCCCCGCACCGCAATCCTGACTTCAACAACCATGCCGCCCGCCGGCAGCTTTCTTCATCATCAAACAAAAGCAAAACCCCTTGTTCAACCTCAGCAGCCTCCGGATGATACTTCTGCACCACAGCGCGGGCCTCGACCCAGTCGTCCACTTCCAAACCGGCATCAACAATTTCCTGAACGGCAGCCTCTTTCAAAACATCAAAAGAACATCCGCCTGCTTTTTGACTGTCATGAGCATTCTTTGCTCCGATAAACATTGTATACATATGGTAAAATTATAAATTAATAATAAATAACTCCCATTAATATAGCATATTTTTAGACAAAATCAAGCTTTTTCTATCATTTTTTAATTGCCAAAAACGTTTATCCCTGCTAGACTCCCTTTGACAAGACATACAAAAAGAGAAAGTAAAAAATAATGAACATAATCGACAATAATGACTCCCTCCGCAACTTCTGCACCATCCTGTCCGCCCAGCCATTCATCACCATAGATCTGGAATTCCACCGCGAGAAAACCTATTATCCCCAGTTGGGGTTGATTCAGGTTGGCTGCCCCGAGACTGAAGCCATCATTGACCCTCTGGCCAAAGACCTTGATTTGTCCCCTTTTTTTGAAATTCTGAAAGCCCCGAAAATTACCAAAGTTTTTCACTCCTGCCGCCAGGACATTGAAATCATTTACCAGATAAGCGGCATCATTCCCCAACCATTGTTTGACACTCAGATCGCGGCTCAGGTCTGCGGTTTTGGCGCTTCGGCAAGCTATGCCTCACTCGTTCACCAAATTCTCGGCATAGAACTTGACAAAAGCTGCCGCCTGACCAACTGGTGTGTCCGGCCGCTTGATCCCAAACAGCTGATTTACGCTATATCTGATGTTACCCACCTTGTCCGGATATACAAATTTATGCGGGACTGCATGGCCAAGCACCACCGGGAAGACTGGATTGAAGATGAAATGGCACCGCTGCTCTCCCCCGCCACTTACACCATTGACCCCTACCGCGTCTGGGAAAAAATGCACCCCCATTCTCATAACCCGAAATACCTCACGATTTTAAGAGAACTCGCCGCCTGGCGGGAAAAACGGGCTCAAACCAAAGATATCCCGCGCCAAACCATAATCAAAGACGAATGCCTGCTGAATATTGCGACATCCTGCCCCCACACAATAGAAGAGCTCGCCTCGATTCGCAACATGCGCAAAGACATCCTGAACGGAAAACTCGCGGCCGAAATTCTGGAAATCATCCAAATCGCCGAAAAACTCCCCTGTGCTGACTTTCCGTCCCTGCCTGATAAAAAGCACAAATATCCCGAAGACTTATTTGAATTGCTGCGGATTTTGCTGGCTATCAACAGCCAGAACCGGCAGGTCAGTCCCAAAATTATCGCGACCGAAACCGAACTGCGTTTTTTTGCCTCCGGACAAAACAAAAACATCCGTTTTCTGCAAGGCTGGCGCTATGATATTTTCGGCAAAGACGCATGTCTCCTGCGCGACGGAAAACTCCTGCTCAGCTATAACCCCAAAACCCAAAAAAGCTGCCTGACCACCATAACTGAAGAAACGCCTCAGGCAAATCCGCCAACTTCAGCGTCCGGAGACTAACATAGAGGTGTTCCCCTATATCGCCCCCCATCACAATAGCAAGTACCATAAGGAGTACTAGCTGAATATGTCGAACAGCCACCAATAATACGTCCAGTAGATCGATCTTTAGTACAGATTGTATATTTGAAGGTACATCCGGATTTACCATCAGAACCGGTAACTGTACAAGAAGATCGATAACATGTTATGTAATCTTTCCCTCCACCTGAGGAACTACTTGAAGATGACGAAGAACTTGAAGAGGAGTTACAGCTTTTGCAGGAAGAATATTTTGTTGTGCCGTTCCAAGTACATGACTTCGCGCCGGAAGCTTTGCCGCAGGAGCAGGATTTGTAGCTGCTTGGGCATTGACAGTTGGCGTATTTACCACCGCAGGCCGTGCCGACGCCCTGTAACGGCGATGAACAGGTGTAAAGGTCTGACCGGCAAACGCATTTGTCAAAGTAGTTGGCATCGTATGGGCAGCGTTTGTTGATGTTTTGAACCGAGTTGCAGCTTCCGGTTTGGGAATACCCGTCTTCTTTGCAGGCTCTGGGATTGTCCAGCTGGCAAGAGGCGTACTTTCCGCCGCAACTTTCACCGACACTATAAT
>CALXTH010000059.1 GCA_944391365.1 uncultured Alphaproteobacteria bacterium
GCTTTCAATCTTCGTCAGATTAATGCCGTTGGTCGCAAACCCGCCGAGAGCCTTATACAGCGCCGCCGGAATATTCCGCGCCTTGAAAATAAATGAGGTAATAAAATCCTCTCCGTCATATTCGGGAACTTTTGCCTCCCGAGCCATCAGCAAAAAACGCGTCGTATTGTCCGTCATCGTCTCAATATTATGCGCCACCACATCCAAACCATAAATCTCACCAGCCAGTTCGGAGGCAATCGCCGCCCGCGACTTGTCCTGATATTCCAGCACAAACTCGCAGGACTTTGCCGTATCAATCCGCGCCTCGGGGAAAATACCGTGCGCCGCCAAAAACGCCGCACTCTGAGCCAAAGCCTGCGGATGCGACATTGCCGTCCGAATATCTTCCAGCTTTGCCCCTTTCAAAGCCAACAGCTGATGATGTATCGGCAGAAAATATTCCCCGACAATTGACAACCCCGTCTGAGGCAACAGAAAATGCACATCGCTCACCCGCCCGGCCGTTGAATTTTCGACCGGAATCACGGCAAAATCGACCTCCCCGGCCTGCACTTTGTTCATTGCCTCGCCAAAAGTCTCACAAGGCACATACAAACTGTCCGGATACACATTTCTGGCCGCAATATGCGAATAGGCACCGGCCACACCCTGATAAGCAATTTTGAGTTTCATCATCATCCCGTTTCAAAAAAAACACTTGCGAATACGGCGTTTATATACTATAACAGCTCAAAAATAAAGGATAAAAATCATGCAAGTAGATATTTTTGACTTTGACCTCGACCGCCGCCTGATTGCCGACAAACCGGCCTCCCCGCGCGACACCTCCCGCCTGCTTGATCTGACAGAAGACGGCGCCATCCATGACCGGCATTTTTACGATCTGCCCGACATTCTGCAAAAAGGCGATGTTCTGGTCTTTAATGACACCAAAGTCATCCCTGCCCGCCTGTATGGACGCCGGGGAGAAGCCCTCGTTGAAGTCACACTCTACCATCCGATAGACGGCCTGAGCTGGATGTCCTTTGTCAAAAACGCCAAACGCCTCCGGCCCGATGATACCATCACGTTCTACACCGACACCATTTCTCCGGAAAACTCACGCTTTTCAGCCCGGGTCATAAGCAAACAGGGCGAAGACGGCATCGAACTCCGCTTCAACTGCACGGCTCCCGAACTCGGCAAACTGCTGGAAACATACGGCGCCATGCCGCTGCCACCTTACATCAAACGCGACAAACCCTCCGCCGGCCTGTGGAACAAATATAATGACAAAGAAGACTACCAAACCGTTTACGCCCGCCACGAAGGCGCCGTCGCTGCGCCCACGGCCGGCCTGCACTTCACCGACAGAGTGTTCAAAGCACTTGAACAAAAAGGCGTTGAAAAAGTTTTCCTGACCCTGCATGTCGGCGCCGGCACCTTTCTTCCGGTCAAAGTGGCCGACACCAAAGATCATAAAATGCACGCTGAATACGGCATCATCACGCCTGAAGCCTGCGAAGCCGTCAACCGGGCAAAAAAAGAAGGCCGCCGCATCATCGCCGTCGGCACCACTTCGCTCCGCCTGCTGGAATCCGCGGCTGACGACACCGGCACACTCCATCCCTTCACCGGCGAAACCGACATTTTCATCACCCCGGGATACAAATTCAAAATCATAGACCTGATGATAACCAACTTCCACCTGCCCAAATCCACCCTGTTCATGCTGATTTGCGCCGTCGCCGGCATCGACCGGATGAAACAGGCCTACGCCCATGCCATGCGGGAAGGCTACCGGTTTTATTCTTACGGCGACAGCTCAATCATCAAATGCGTAAATAAAATTTAAACCTTATCCGGTTATCATTACCCCGGTTTCAATCTTATTTTACCGGGGAAAGACCTTGCGTCAGATTCTTTTGCAATTAGAAAAGTTTTTTCCGCTGCTGCGCAACAGCGCCCTGCCGGCGTTTTTATTTGCACTGAGCCTGCTTGGTTTCTACGCGGCACAACCCTTGGAAGATCAGACCGTCATAAACATTCACACGGCTTTTTACGGCACCTCCCTGCTCTGTTTTCTGCTCCTGCTTTATTTCAACCGCAGCAAACCCGCATTTTTCATTCTCAACCTGACAATCGCGTATATTCTGATTAACCTGCTCAAACGCATGCTCGGAGACGCTTATATCGCCTCCCCGGCCTATGCCGCCCTTTGCATCATCCTGCCGCTCAATCTGACTTTGTTCTGCGCTCTGCCGGAAAAAAAGCTGCTGAACAAACGCAGCGTTTACCTCCTGCTGTTCATCTTTTGCGAATATGCCCTGTGTGAACACCTGAACCGTCTGGGAATCAACCTCGGCTCCCCGCTTGGTTTGGACACCACCCCCTCCAGCCTCAACAATCTGGCTTTGTTTCTGTTTGCCGCACTGCTGATCAGCCTGTTCATTCTCTGCGCCATAACCGGAAGCATCCTCGACACCGCCCTGTTCTTCGCCACATTCAGCACCTGCCTCGGCCTGTATTACTCCGCCAGTCCTTCGGGATTAACCATCTTTTTCGGCGGAGCGGCACTCATCACACTGCTGGCCGCGGCCGAACACCTCTATCATTCAACCTATAAAGACAGCCTGACCGGCCTCCCCGGCCGCAATGCGTTCATCCTCCACGCCAAAGACTTCCCGCTCAAATACAGCATCGGCCTGATTCTGATTGACGACTACGAACGCCTGAGCAAAGTTTTCGGCCGCTGGGGCATCAACGCTCTGGTCAAAATGATTACCTTACGCCTGCTTGAAACCGAAACCGAGGCACAAATCTACCGTTATGCCGAAGATGAATTTGTCATCATCTTCAGAGGCGAAGACAAAAACACCGCCTTTGAACAAATGGAAGAAATGCGCCGGTCAATCGCCTCAGCTGAATTTATGCTTCGCGGCTATAAAAAACCGATAAAGCTGACCGTTTCCGGCAGTGTCTCCGAGAAAAAGCGCAGTGACGCCAACGCTGTTGAGGTCCTCGTCCGCGCCGACAAAGCATTGCAAAAAGCCTACCGCTTCACCCAGAATATTACCTCAAAAGCCTAGCTCTGCCGACGCCGCGCATACCAAATCGTCACCGCCCCGACAACAATCAGTGGAATAGACAACAACTGCCCCATGGTAAACGAGCCAAAGAAAAATCCCATATGCGCATCCGGCTCCCGAAACTGTTCCATCAGGATTCTGAAAACCCCATACAGCAGAACAAACAAACCGGAAACCACGCCGCAATGCACTCTGACCTTAGGATTTCGCCACAACAAATTCAATATGACAAACAGCAAAACCCCTTCCAGCATAGCCTCATACAACTGCGACGGATGCCGAGGCAAAAACCCGCCGCTCGGAAACCTGACCGCCCAGGGGACATCCGTCACCCGCCCCCACAACTCATCATTCACAAAATTGGCAACCCGGCCGAGAAACATTCCGATAGGTGCCACCAAAACAACCAAATCGGTCAGCTGCAAAAAAGGATACCGATATTTCCGGGCAAACAGCCACAAAGCGGCAATCACCCCGAGAACCCCGCCGTGGAAAGACATCCCGCCATGCCAGATGGCAAAAACTTCCCACCAGCCTTCCCGCAAAATTTTCGAACCATAAAACAGCACATACCCCAAACGCCCGCCGGCAATAATACCGACCGTCACATAAAACACCAAATCCTCCAGCTGCGCCGTACTCAGCCCCAGTTCATACTTTTTGGTTGCCCGTTTCACCAACAGCCAGCCCAAAATAATCCCAACCAGATAGGCCATTGAATACCAACGGACGGCCACCGGCCCCAACTGCACCATAATTGGCGAAATTTCAGGATATGCCAACCCCATGCCTCAAACCTTTCTTTTTTTTATTCTGACTCTTCCCGCTCGACAGAACGAATTTTGTTTAACAGTATATTAATATCGGCAAATATA
>CALXTH010000060.1 GCA_944391365.1 uncultured Alphaproteobacteria bacterium
TTCAGCAGACACCCAACACGATTGAGCCGGCGACCCGGACGTTTCAGGCGCTGCGCATTGCCGTTAATGACGAGGTCGGCGAGCTGGAAAGAGCGTTGGGCGGGGCGCTTGACGCCCTGATTCCCGAGGGACGGCTGGTCGTGGTCAGTTTTCATTCGTTAGAAGACAGAATCGTTAAAAACTTTTTTAATGAAAACGCCGGCAAGGCGCAACATGTCTCCCGGTATATGCCCCTTCCCCGAGAGGCCGCGGATATTAAAATTTCTTTCCGATCCAAGGCCGAAGCGCCGTCTCCGGAAGAAATCAGAAACAACCCCCGCTCCCGCTCCGCCAAGCTGCGGTTTGCGGTCAAAAACAAACCAGAAAGGAACTGATGTCATGAGCAGTACGAGAACAGCGACTTTAAGCCTTTGGATCACCCTGACCTGTCTTGTCGGGTTCGGGATGTTTGTCATGAAAAACAAGGTGCAGAATTTGGAACGCGAACTGGCTCAGATTAACCAGAATATTCAGGACGATGTCAAAACCATTCATGTGCTGAATGCCGAATGGAGCCATTTGAACTCACCTTCACGCCTCAGACAGCTGGCCGCCAAACATATTGACATGAATCAGGTGCAGGCTGAACAAATTATTAACTATTCTGCGTTACCATTTGATTATGAGGACGAATCGAATCGTCGCATGATTGCACAAAGAAACATTAACAATCAGGCTGAGCGCAACAGACTAAAGAAAGTAGTACGGGCTCAGCGCTAATCAGGCGGAGCAGAAGCGTATTATGTGGGGGAAACTTTTTTCCGGAAAGAAAGGGGAATTTTATCTTCCCGGAGAAGAAATAAAACTTGATAAAAGCTTTTCATTCGGAAGCTATTCCTGTGAGCGGGACTCTCTCAGCATGTGCAAAAACCGTGTTTCTTTCGCGATGTGCATGTTTGTTTTGGTTTTCGGCGTGATGGCGGTGCGGTTGTTTGACCTTTGTATTCTCTCCGCTGCCGACCGCAAGCCGGAGGCGGCTTTGCTGGCCGAAAACGACAGCACCTATGCTCTTCCCGAAAGTCCGATCAAACGCGCCGATATTATTGACCGGAACGGAACAATTATTGCAACGTCGCTGCCTACGGTCAATTTGTTTGCCAACCCCAGAAAAATTATGAACCCTCAGCGGGCCGCCGAGCGTTTGGCGGCTGTTTTGCCGGATATTACCTATGAAGATCTGCTTGACAAGCTGACCCGCCGCGGTTCCTTTGTTTATATCAAGCGTAATCTGTCGCCTTCACAGCAATATCAGATTAATGCGCTCGGAATTCCTGGGCTGGAATTTGAGGACGGGGAAAAACGTATCTATCCGCATAAAAATCTGTTTGCGCATCTTATCGGGTCAACAAATATTGACAATATCGGGATTTCCGGCATTGAAAAACAAATGGACAAGCGTCTCAGGGAATCTGATATTCCGCTGAGACTAACAATTGATGCCGGAATTCAGGACACTATCCGGCAAGAACTACTGGCCGGGGTCGAAAAATTTAATGCTCTGGGCGGGGTGGCTATTCTGATGGATGTTAAAACGGCCGAAGTGATTGCTCTGGTCTCGCTGCCGGATTATGACCCAAATTCTTTTTCCCGCGTGACCGACCGGGCAATGTTTAATTTTGCAACCAAGGGGTTGTATGAACCGGGATCCGTGCTTAAGGTTTTTAATGCCGCGCTCGGGTTGGAAAAAGGACATGTCAAGCTGACTGATCGTTTTGATGCAACCAAGCCTTTGAAACTGCGTTATAACACGATTAAAGATTATCGCGGCGAAAACCGCTGGCTGGATTTACAGGAAATTCTGATTTATTCTTCCAATATCGGTTCGGCTCAGATTGCTCTCAAGGTCGGCAAGGAAAAACAGCAGGAATTTTTGAAAGGATTGGGATTGTTTGAACCTTTGCGCAGTTTTGAAGTGGCGGAAAAAGCCGCGCCGATGTTGCCGCGCCGGTGGGGAGAAGAAACAACTGCAACGGTAGCCTATGGGTACGGGGTTTCGGTGACGCCGCTGCATATTATTTCGGCTTTTGCCTCCATGGTTAACGGCGGGGTTTATCATCTTCCGACCGTGGTGAAGTCTGATTCTCCGGATAAGGGACATCAGGTCATCTCGGCCAAGACGTCAAAACAAATGCTGCGCCTGTTGCGCGGTGTGGTGGTTGAGGGTTCCGGCAAGCGAGCCAATGTTCTGGGCTATGAAGTAGCGGGGAAAACCGGAACGGCCAACAAACTTGTCAACGGCAAATATGTCAACAAAAAAGTTATGACCAGTTTTGTCGGTACTTTTCCGGCGTCAAACCCTCAGTATGCGCTGATGATTATGCTTGATGAGCCAAAAGCCATTGAGGGCACCTGGGGATTTGTGACTTCGGGATGGAATACCGTTCCCACAGCGGGAAAAATTATTGCCGCTATTGCGCCGCAGCTTAATATCAAGGCGAATTATGATCTTGATGAACTGCGCCGCAGCCGTATCATTGAAGCCGCTTATGAACGCTGATTTTTATAAAAGTTTGGAGTTTTTATATTAAAAGTGCGGCATTCTGCCGCACTTGGGTTATACAATACTTAGAAGACACCAAGA
Organism: uncultured Alphaproteobacteria bacterium; assembly: GCA_944391365.1. Taxonomy (GTDB): domain Bacteria; phylum Pseudomonadota; class Alphaproteobacteria; order RF32; family CAG-239; genus HGM16780. The sequence goes on from CALXTH010000060.1 coordinate 2,621, forward strand.
ATATAGGGAAGAATAGGCCCGGTAGAAACAGTTCCAGTACTTATATCAACATGATAACGTTTCCCTGATCCGTCTGTTGATGATGACCAGTAAGTACCAAAAGCTATCCTTCCGCCTCTTACCGCATTCGCGTAACCGCTTAAGTCATCTTTATGCTGATAAATATTTAACAATTCATCTTTACTTGGCAATCTCCATGACATTGTACTACATGATGGAAGACTGTTTATTTCATTATTTATTTCAGTTTCTTCTACACCGTTTCCTAAGGTCGCTCCAAAATTTGATACCCATACGCTTACCCCCGGAATCCGAATTGCCCATAATTGATGATTACAGCAATATAATTCACCATTAATTCCTGATCCTAATTTTTGTATAATTGTTCCATTCGGCGCTTCATTACAATTAGTATAAGTCTGCTCGCTATTTCCGCTCCCCCCTCCTCCGGATGAAGAAGAAGATGAAGATGATGATGAAGATGAAGACCAGGGAATACATTCTTCTCCGTTCCACTGAGTTCCCGGAAAACATTCAACACACAGGCCGGTTTTTGGACTAAAATTATATGTCAGTTTACACTTGCAGGCTTTATACAGGCCATTACATGCTTCCCCGTCTCCGCCCAGCATTGTTCCGTCATTCCAACAATAATGTTTATACTCCGGACCACACTGTTTTTCGCAAGTACCAGAGGCGGCATCCCATTCGTACCCACTCATACATTTACATGCCCTGTATTTCCCGTCGCAGGCAATACCCTCACCGCCGGAAATATGAGTAACGGACGAATAGGTGCAGGTATATTTATACTCTGAGCCGCATTGTTTTTCGCAAGTTCCGGAAGTCGTATTCCAGGCATAATCCGTCATACATTGGCATGATGTATATTTCCCATCACAGGCAACACCCATGCCGCCAACCGTATGTTCAACAAGGTTGTAACCACAGACATATTTGTACTCCGGACCACATTGCCTTTCACAGGTTCCAGTCAGGCTGTTCCAAGAATATCCGGACATGCACTGGCAGGCCGTGTATTTTCCGTCACAAGCCGTCCCGACGCCGGCCCCCGAGATATGTTTGTTATAATCATAAGTACAAAAATATTTGTACTCCGGACCGCATTGCTTTTCACAGGCGCCGGTCAGGCTGTTCCAAGTATAATCCGAAAGACATTGACACTCTCTGAATAAGCCGTCACAAGACGGAGCTATTCCTCCGACTTCATAGAGACCATTACAATTATACTTATAACTGCTGTCACAATTGGATTCGCACGTACCGGAGCTGCTGTTCCAGGTATAGCCGTAATCACACCGGCAGGCGGTATATTTGCCGCCGCAGGCCGTGCCCGACCCGCCGCTGATATGGTTAGAGCCGTTCGCGATACACTGATATTTATACCCGCTCCCGCAATCCGAAACATCCAAAACCGAACGATACATAAAACTGTCATCCGTTGATGATGTACTGCTACTGTTAGCTATGCTTTTATATAATTTATTAAAGGTTCCGTCTGAACTTCCATCAGTCTCGTATGTCCAGACCTGACGCAAACCGCCATATTTATTATCATTACCACTCTGTAACGTGCTCGACCAATACCAGCTCAAACCGCTGCTGTCATCCCGTCCCATTCGGGTTCCGCCGGCTTCGGCAATCCCGTCGTTAATCACATCAATATTGTCCCGAATGCTGGCAAGCACCCCCGCTGCCGGCAGACACCAGTTCCTGCCGCCCGGCGTCCCGGACGGACGATAGTCATAAGCCGCATAAACACCCGGAAAGTCGCTCCGGCTGCCGGCCGCCATAATCGCCGCCGTATTGCCGCAGCTGTCAATATCACTCTCGGCCGCAACTTCCGTATCAAACAATGACAACTTGATATTGGTGAGCGACATACTTTCCGTGCTCCACTTATAATCAGCCTCGCTGCCCACACTTCTCAGGGCGATAACCTGCATATTGCTGCCGTTTTTATATGCCACCACACCCAGCGGCGTTTTGCCGCTCTCTTTGACTGATGAGCAGCTGCTGTCACTGTTATAGATACAACCGATGGCACAACCCGAACAGTCCTTCACGCACGCCCCGGAACCCGCGCTCCACACATAGCCGTACTCGCACCGGCACGCCGTGTATTTGCCGTCGCAGGCTGTGCCGCTGCCCCCGTCCTGGTAGAGCCCGGTGCAGCTATACTTATATGATGTATCGCAGTTCTTTTTGCAATAATTTCCCGAGCTCACCCAGGTATAGCCGCTTTCGCATTTGCAGCGCTGATACTTTCCGTCACAGGCTGAGCCGTCGCCCCCGGAAATATGCGTGGCCGAGCTGCGCGTGCAGGTCAAATCATACGCCGGGTCGCAGCTGACATCGCAGGTGCCGGTCACATTGTTCCACCCATAGCCGGACTGACACTTGCATGATTTGTATTTGCCGTCGCAGGCCGTGCCATTACTGCCGCTCTGATGGCTCCCGGTACAGCTGTACTTATATGATGTATCGCAGGCCGCTTTGTATCTGATCCCGCTGCAGCTGTTGCAGCTCGCCCCCAGAACATAACCCGCGGGCAGTCCCGATGTTGTTGTATACGGATAATCCGAACACTGGTTACAGCATTCTTTATACAGACCGTTGCACGCATTGCCCTTGCCCGCTTCATCATAGCCGTTGCAGGCTTTGTTGTATTCCGGATCACAGATACAGCCCGAATGCCAGTCACTGTCATACGGACACGGGCTCCCGGGTTTTGAACCATCCGGGCACACCGTGTTCACATACCCTTCCTCCCGGCAGCGATTCCCCGGGTTATTGTCCCAATCGTCCGGATGATCCGGCATCCCGGGACGATCCGTGTTGTTGAAATCATCCCCCGCACATTCTCCCGTATCCGTGATAAAACACACGGAGGCAAGCTGGCGCAGCTTGACCCGGTCGGCGACCTGAGGCAGGTCGATCCCATCGGTTAGCGGTAGATGGATAGGGGCAAAGGAGGCGCGTTGCTTAGATTGTGCCCCTGTTGAGATAAATAAATCAGCTGTGTCATCGCGAGGCGAATTTATTCGCCGTGGCGATCCATTAAAATAAGATTGGATTCCCGCATCGGATGAAGTGTGTGGAGCAGGCAAGGCCGCAGCAAGGTGTGTGTGATGATGTGAGGAACGGCCGATGTGTGAAGAAGCCGCTCCCCTGCAGATAGATGTAGACTCTGCCGCCCTGCCCGTCGTATAACCTCCGGGATAAAATGATTGATACAATGACGCAAACGAACTATCCGCACTCATTAAGGTCAAACACGTCGCGGACAGTAAACATACTGTTCTTATATTCTTCATAATACCACCTCAATTATACTTATCTCCACGACTCCTATTATACCAAAAAATAAAATTGTTGTAAATAA
>CALXTH010000061.1 GCA_944391365.1 uncultured Alphaproteobacteria bacterium
AAGCGGGTTCTGTAATCCACGCCCTCAGATGTGTTTGTGTGTGAAGATAAATGTAAGCCCTCAAGAGGGGTGATACCGGCGTTGGCGATAGAGCCAAAGCCGAGACAGGATACGGATAACAATAAAGTATAACGTATTTTCATCATAATATCTCCTTGCAAACTTCTTTCCTACGACTCCCATTATATCAGAAAAGAAAATAGTTGTAAATAATAAATTTAAATGAGAGACGGAAAATTTATGTAAATGGGCAGAAGCTGCCACCGAGGCGGTGGGGCCATCGATTAGCGGTAGCTTGTTCAGTGGCTTATGAGGCGCGATGCTTAGATTGTGCCCCTACAGAGATAAAGGCTCAGGAAAATCCTGATCCTTTTTGTCAGGTTGAAAGAACCGATCTTTCTTTTTACATCATTTTTTTGTCTTTATGTTGAATTTGTGATTTACAATTATTTTGAAATATGATATACTATCCTGGTGTGATGTTATAAAGGATGTGTGTCATGAAGTTTCAAGTTTATTTCGTTTTAGGGACAAGTTTATCCTGTTTCCCCGGTTTGGCTTTGGGGCAATGTGTTCCAGTGCAGGACTGTGCCGCGCTTGGTTATACGGCGAGTTCGTGCGATGGTGGGAAAGGGGTTAAGTGTCCGTTTGGTTTGGGGTGGTTTTGTGCCGAAGGAGAATCTACGGTTTGTGCAGAGAACGGTTTTAAATATAGTTGCATAGGGACAGGTTATTCCAGTGGCGCAGGCTTTGCCTGCGGTGGCAAATATACTCAATGCACGTGTGCAAGCGGCTATGAGTGGAAAGACGGGAGTTGTCAGAAGCAAGTTTTGAATGGGGCGCAGGGCGATTTGTATTATTGTGATGGTAAAGTTGTCGGGGTTAAAACTTCGGGGATGAACTTCTATGTGGCCATGAAAGATTTGGGACAGATGACTTGGGGTAACGCAACTAGCAGCTGCCAAAACTATAGTTTCTGTGGTAATCTTAAAGGGACTTTGCCTTCTAAAGACCAACTTCTTACGATGTACAATAACAAATCATCTTTAAACAGCTTGTTGTCGACAAATGGCGGGACAATATTGACAGAAAGCATGTATTGGTCGTCTACCTATTATGGTGTTTATTACGATGACTACTGGGTTGTGAGTATGTCTAATGGCAATGCGCGCGTCTACGGTTACGACCTCTACAGTGGCTATGTTCGGCCGATGTTGATAGATTATTAGGGTTTGCTTAAATCCCGGTGTTGTGCCGGGATTTTAGGTGTGTGGGAGAGATTATGGAGCACTCCGGCGGATGATATCCGGGTGGGAATGGGCGGGTGGAGTGTTCGAGAAAGTGGAGGCTAGAGTTTTTCCAAGGGGTGTGCCCGGTGGTATTCTTTTTTCAGGGTTTCAATTTCAACATCCGTATAGCGCTGGGTTGTGGTGAGGGACGCGTGTCCCAGAAGTTCCTGAATGGAGCGCAAATCCGTTCCCTGTGCCAGAAGGTGGGTTGCGTAGGAATGGCGTAATGCGTGCGGGGTTATTGCGTCCGGCAGGCCGAGCTCGTCTCTGATTTTGCCGAGCAGGCGCTGGATAATGCGCGGGCTGAGCCGCTCGCCTCTGGCGCCGAGAAAGAGGGCGTCGCCTGGGCGGAGCCGGTAGGGACAAGCGTTTATGTAAGTGTCAATTTTTTCAATAACGGCCGGGAGCAGCGGGACAATCCGGGTTTTGTTACCTTTTCCGGTGATGCGTAAAATTTGGTTGTTGTCGATGTCGCCGACATTGAGTGAAAGTGCTTCGGAGATACGCAGGCCGCAGCCGTAAAGGAGCGTGAGTACGGCGGCGTCACGCAGGCCTTCCCAGGCTTTTTTGTTGATGTTCTGAGCTTTGTTGAGAACGTTAAATGTTTCTTCAACATCCAGGGCGCGGGGTAATATTTTGGGCTTTTTAGGCAGGCTGATAATTTTGATGGCGGGGTTGGTGATGAGGTTTTTCAGGTTCAGCCAGCGGAAGAAGCTTTTAACGGAAGAGATTTCACGGGCGAGGGAGGTTTTTTCAATATTTTTGGCGGCACGGGCGCTGATAAAGGCACGAAAATTACGGATATCAAGCTGTTCAAGTTTTTGCTGTGTCAGTGGTTTCGGAAAAAAGGCAGAGAATGCGGCAAAATCCCGGGCATAAGCATCAAGTGTATGCGGGGAGTAGCGGCGTTCGTCTTTCAGCCATTTCAGCCAGTCGGCAATCAGTGCGGCCGTTGGGGCATCGGCATTGTATTTTATCTCTTGCTTCATGTTTTTTATTTTAGTCAGAGAGGGTTAATAAAAAGCAAAAAATTTTTTATGTTTTGTCAGCGGAGAATTTTTTGTGGAAGCAGAAAATTTTGCAAAAGTGATAATTTGTCTTGGCAGGCCGGGGAGAAAGTGATATGAAAAAGGGAGTTTTTATTTGCGTGAACAGAGTGATATATCCGGATGATTGTCGGGGTTTTGCTGCCATTGCCGTTTAATGATGTCTTCGATTATAAAATTGAGGGCGAACCGGTTTTGGGTGAATTGGTGCGGGTTTCTTTCGGCCGGGAGGTTGTGGTTGGTGCGGTCTGGAAGCTTGGCAAAAGTTCCAAGCTTGAGGATGCCAAAATCAAACCGGTGCTGGAGCGGCTGAATTTTCCGCCGTTGTCGGCCGAACTGATGAAATTTATCAGTTTTGTGGCGGCATATAACATGGCTTTTCAGGGATTGGTGCTGAAAATGGCGTTGAGCGTGAAGGCGGTGTTTGATGATGCCAAGATGACGACGCTTTATAAGCTTTCAGGGAAAACTTTGGCTGAGGCCAAGCTCAAAAATTCGGATGCCCGCTGGCGGGTGATGGATTTACTGAAACATTTTCCTTATACCCGGGCGGAAATTGCCAAAGGTGCCGGGGTTGGGCAATCGGTGATTAAAACTATGATTGATGCCGGGGTGCTGGTGCCGTTTCAGGTGGAAGCCAAAAAGAGTTTCGGGCTTCCCAAGCCGGATTTTTCTAAAGTTCAGCTGACGGCAGAGCAACAGGCAGCGGCGGATGAGCTTTGTGCCAAAGTCGGCAGCGGGTTCAGCGTGACGCTGCTTGACGGGGTGACCGGTTCAGGAAAAACAGAGGTCTATTTTGAGGCGGTGGCGCAGGCGTTGCAGAACGGAAAGCAGGTTCTGATTATGGTGCCGGAGATTTCGCTGACGACGCAATGGCTGGGACGTTTTGAAAAACGTTTCGGCGTTAAACCGGCCTGTTGGCATTCGGGGCTCGGTGTACGGGAGAGAATCGATAATTGGATCGGAATTGTCGAGAACCGTGCCAAAGTTGTCGTCGGTGCCAGGTCGGCTTTGTTTTTGCCGTATGCCGATTTGGGGCTGATGGTGGTGGATGAAAGTCATGATCATACCTTTAAACAGGAGGATGTGGTTAATTATCAGGGGCGTGATATGGCGGTGGTGCGTGCCAAAATGGAGCAAGTTCCGATTGTTCTGGCAACGGCGACCCCGGATTTGGAGACAATTTGCAATGTGGAATCGGGGAAGTATGACGTGGTGCGGCTTGAGAGCCGTTTTGCCGCGGCGGAACTTCCGGAAATCAAAATCATCGATCTTAAAAAAGACAAGCCGCAGAAATATCCTAATGACAAGGGGCAGCTGAATGTGGCCTGGCTGGCGCCGACGCTGGTGACGGCGCTGAAAGACAATTTGGAAAAAGGCGAGCAGTCAATGCTGTTTTTGAACCGCCGGGGGTATGCGCCACTCACGATTTGTCGTGACTGCGGGTATCGTATTCAGTGTCCGAATTGTACGGCCTGGCTGACTGAACACCGGAAGGCAAAATCTTTGGTTTGTCATCATTGCGGGTATACGACTTCTATTCCGCAGAGGTGTCCGGATTGTGGCTCAGAAGATGGGCTAACGGCCTGCGGCCCCGGTGTGGAGCGGGTAGCCGAGGAAGTCAGCCGGCGTTTTCCGACAGCGCGAATCGGTATTTTATCCAGTGATCTGACGTCGACGCTGAATGAGGTTTCGGCAGTGATTGCCCAAATGGAGCGGCGGGAAATTGATATTATGATCGGGACGCAGATTTTGGCCAAGGGGCACCATTTTCCGAGCTTGACGCTGGTGGGAATAGTTGATGCCGATTTGGGGCTGATGGGCAGCGATTTGCGTGCCTCAGAGCGGACGTTTCAGCTTTTGTCGCAGGTTTCCGGCCGGGCCGGGCGCGGTGATAAGAAGGGAACGGTTTATGTGCAGACGCTGTATCCGGAAAATGCGGTGTTGCAGGCGTTGGTTCATAATGACCGGGAGAAGTTTGTTGCGCTGGAAAAACAAAGCCGGAAGATGTTGAAGTTGCCGCCGTTTGGCAAACTGGCGGCGGTGATTGTGTCCGGAGCCAATCAGGCGCAGGTTGAAAAAATTGCCGTTTATCTGGGGCAATATGCGCCGAATACGGAGATGATTACCACGTTGGGGCCGGCGCCGGCGCCGATTTTTATGTTGCGTGGGAAATACCGGTTCAGGCTTTTGCTGAAAACGGCGCGCGCCATTAATATTCAGGAAGTGCTGCGGGCGTGGCTCAAACGTGTTCAGGTTCCCTCATCGGTGCGGGTGGAAGTCGATATTGATCCGTATAGTTTTATGTAGCAAATTTATGTAGCAAACGGATGCGACCTGAGGCACCACCGAGGCGGTGGGGCCGTCGGTTTGCTGTGGGGTGATCGGGGCAAAGAAGGCGCGGAAGCTGAGGCAGCTTCACCCCATCAGTTAGCGGTGGATAGATTGGGGCAAAGGAGGTGCGATGCTCAGATTGTACCGGCAGAGAGTGAAGGCTCGGTGTTTGCCGAGCCTTGTTTAGTTTTACCATGAGGTGAGTATCATGCGAGCATAGTGTTCATTACTAATGCCGTCGCTACTAACAATACCATCGGACATGTTCACAGTATAGTAAGTGTAGCTTCCTCCACGTGTATATGACCAATAAAATCCTTCTGTTATTTTTATTCCTTCATTGGTGGATAATAAGTTGTTGATTGCTGATTTATTTTTGTAAATAGTTTGTAATTGACTTGATGATGGAAATGTACCCTTGGCACTATTACAGAAAATGTAGCTTAAACCTCGAAACTTAGCATTATTCCAGTCTAGAAATCCTAAATCTTTTATTGCTACATAGAAGTTCATCCCGCTAGTTTTGACACCAACGACGTTGTCGTTACAATAGTATAAATTACCTTGAGCTCCATTAAGAGGTTGCTTTTGGCAACTACTTTTTTTCCATTCATAGCCGCTGGCACAAGTACATTGTGTGTATTTTCCGCCGCAGGATACGCCGGAACCTCCAATGTAGCCGGTGCCTGAACAAGTGTATTTAAACCCGTATTTATCACAAAATAGTTGTTCACATTCTGAAGTAGATTTAAAACATGCCCATTTGTTACCAAACGGGCATTTGACACCTTTCCCGCCATTGCAGGAAGTTTCGGTATAACCCAAAGTTGCGCAGTCCTGCGTCGCAACACATTGAGCATTCACGGTTAAAGAAATAAAGGACAGAGAAGTCCCTAAGAGTAAAAACAGTTTTGTTTTAGTCATTTCAAAACACCCTTTTCTTTTAATATTAAACAGTTAAAAGAACGCACCCCAAAAAGGTTTCGAGGTGCGGTTATTGTCTTTAATGACAATAAAATGCCATCCAAAGAATTTTATTGTCACCGAAGACAATAAAGCAAATGCCAAACAAAGAATGGTTTTGATGAGAGGTTTTTAAATTTATGTTGTTAGACTTAGGATTCATCAAAGACACACCTATTGTTTTAGACATTTATCTCAAAACAATG
>CALXTH010000062.1 GCA_944391365.1 uncultured Alphaproteobacteria bacterium
CTAAAATCAAAAATAAAGAGCTCTTTCCAAGCGTAGTTAAACCGTAAAGACCATTGCAAATAATAGTTTTTCCAAACAAAAACAATCAGCTCAAGCTCCAACCATCTCTTCTCACGATAGCAATAAAAATTGAGAATATTTCTCCAAAAATGCCGTTCTTTAACTATGTATCCATCTGTAATCATGGGGTTCCCTATTGCATTGTTTCAACGATTTTTCGGGCTAATTCCACAGCATTCCATCCAGAAGAATTAAAGCCGAATGTAGAATCAAGGCCTTTGGGCTCATCCAATAACGTCAGCAACGCATATTGTTGGTTAGCTGTTGCAAAATGTCCGATAAAGGTTGTAACAACTTCTTTGCTTTTAGCCGATTTATAGTCTGTTGACGTTAGTCCAGAGGCTTTTACATCTTCCATATAAAGTTTGCGTGCATTACCTTTGACGACATTCAGCCTCAATTTTTGTAAAGTCTCGTTATCTGTAGACTGAACAAAATCAACATAACCAGCAGTCAGCTGCCGTGGATTAACTTTGCCTTTTTGATGTAACCAGGGACTAATATTCTTTGGTCGATACAGGTAATCCTGAATATAGTCATAATCCTTGTTTTTGCTGACAGATACAGCATTTAGAACTGTTTTGTCGCCCATATTTATCAAAACAAAAGCACCGCCCTGAGTTTTGAATTTTTTAACCATTTCTTTCAATACGGTTGTTTGTTTCTGGCAAACTGTCGATGACATATTGCAAATTTCATAGGTTTCTGTTTTATGCGCACAACCTGTCAACAACAGCGGAATCAATACCAAAGGTAGCTTTTTCATAACGTTCATCCTTCTGAAAACAATGGCCAAAGCCCTATATCTCCGATTTTTTTGAGCTTGCTCATCTTTCATTATTCTGTTTGTAAATTGCCAGAATTAATGATATTCAAAAATTACAACAAAATAACATATTCGCAATTTAAGGAAAAAAGCTCAATTTTGATGTTAATCAATGTTAATCTGCCTTAATGAGCTGCAGACCCCAGATACCTCTGTTGAAAGGGCTATTGATAAGGTGCTGAATTTCAGCCAAAATTCTTTTGCAATTTTCAAAAGTTCGCAAATTGAAGAAAAAAGGCGTATTTTAAATATCGTTTTTGCGAACTTTTTGATGGATGGAAAAAAATCCTGAAATATCAATGAGAAAAAACTTCAGCCTCCTATCAAATTTAGGAGGCTGTCAAGATTGGTGCCCTGGAGAAGACTCGAACTTCCACTGCCTGGGGCAACATGCACCTGAAGCATGCGCGTCTACCAATTCCGCCACCAGGGCAACGCTTATTCTTCTATAATACTTTTTTATAAAATGCAAGGACTTTTTTTATTATTTTATTATTTTATCCAGGTAGCCGTATGAATCCAGCAAAAGAGCCCCGCCCAGAAGAATTCTGTATATGACGAAAGGCAGAAATGTTGATTTTTTCAGCCACCACATCATGATGTAAATTGCCAGAATTGAGGCGATAAAGGAATAGGTGATGCCATCAAAGGCGGTCAGCAAGGTTGTGGTCTGATGGGTTGAAATCAGCTCCCAGGCAATCAGGCAGCCGGCTCCGAAAATAGTCGGAATTGACAGTAACATGGAAAATTTTGCGGCTTCCCGTCGTTCCATTCCTAAAAAGCGTCCCATGGTGATGGTAATGCCGGAGCGGCTGGTGCCGGGGATGAGCGCCAGGCATTGTGCCAGACCAATCAGAATGGCATCAATGATGCCCAAATGTTCGACTTTGCGAATCGTCATGCCGATGTGGTCGGCAATATACAGCAATATTCCGAAGCAAAGAATTGTCCAGCCGATGATACGGGTGTTACGGAGCCATTCCATGCCGTATTCCCGAAGGCAGAGGCCGGCAATGACGGCCGGGATTGTGGCTATAAAAATCAGCCAGAACAGACGGTTGCCGCTGTTTTTGAAATCAGGCAGGAAGCGGCTTTTTATCATGCCTTTGATGACGTTCCAGATGGTGTCCGAAAAATATATCATGACGGCGATGATTGAGCCGACATGGACGGCGACATCAAGTGCTAATCCCTGATCCGGGAAGGTGGTGAATTTTGAGAACAGGATCAGATGTCCGGAAGAGCTGACCGGGAGAAATTCAGTTAAGCCCTGTAGGATGGAGAGGAAAAGGATGTGTAAATTTATTGTCATGTTTTTCTCTAGTTTTTGATTTCAAGTGCATTTATGATACGTTGTTTTAATGATATCGGAGAAATCGGTTTGACCAGATATTCTCTGATGCCGAGCTGTCTGGCGTCAAGGACGGTTTTTTCCTGAGTGTCAACAGTTATCATGATGATTGGTGTCTGTTGTGTTTCAGGATGGGTGTTGCGCAGGTTTCTGGCAAAATCGGTTCCGGTTTGTTCGGGCATAATCTGGTCAAGGAGAATCAGGTCTATGCGGTAGTTGGTTAAAATTTCGTCGGCTTCGTTTGCGTTGGCGGCTTCTTTGACATCTTTGATACCAATTTGAAACAGGGCGGTTTTGATAAAGGAGCGGGAAAACCGGTCATCATCAATAATCAGGCAGCTGATGTTGTCAAAGGGGAAATTGTGGGAAGTGTTGTCCATGTGATGTTCCTTTCACCAAAGCTGCATTATAAAGAGAGGCATTGTTCGGTTCTGTTAAGTTCAAGCAATGTTTGAGGATTAAAACGCGTTCCGTTGTGCGAGGCTCCCCAGTGCAGATGCGGTCCGGTTGCCCGTCCGGTTTGTCCGACCAGTCCGATAATGTCGCCCCGGGATACAAGGTCACCGACTTTGACTTTGGTTTCTTTCAGGTGGGCGTACATGGTTTGCAGGCCTTCTCCGTGGTCAAGAATGACCATGTTGCCGCTGTAGAAAAAGTTGCCGCCACTCAATGTGACGATGCCGTCTGCCGCGGCTTTGACCGGGGTTCCTTCCGGGGCGGCGAGATCCATGCCTCTATGCGGGTTTTTGGGGTGGGTGTTGATTATTCTCTGGCCTCCGAATTTGCCGCTGACACGGTATTGGTCAAGCGGCATGATAAAACCTTTTTGCCAGAAAGAGGCATCTGCGGCATTGGTTTCAAGTGCGGAACGGACGTTTTGGTTTTCTCTGACGATTTCATCAAGGTCTTCTTGTGCCGGTGTGACTTTGCGGTCTGCTACGCCGTTGATTTTTTGGATGTCCCAGCTGGTTTTGGAGATGGTGAATGTATAGTTGTCAACGGGGTAGTTTTGTTCATCATCTTCATAGAGGAGGGTTAGCTTTTGGGTGATGTCGGCATCGCGGTCAAAGGCGATTAAAAAGCTGCCGTCTTGGGCAAATGGTTGTTCTTTTCCGTTCAGGATGACTTTGTGAAGGCCGGCGGCTTTACCGCTTATAACAGAGCCTTGAGCCCGGTTTCCGCAGAGTTCAAGAGCCTGAGCCCCGGAGCAACAGAAAAACAAAATGCTAAAAGTTAAACAGATCGCCTTGTAAATCATCTTTTTTCACCAACGGACGTGTTTTCAGACTTCCATCTGCAAAGCGGATTTCCAAGGTGTGGCTTCTTTGGGCTTCTGCCGTTGTGTAAACGGTTTTTTGTTTGTTATCCCTAATCCAGGCGAATCCACGCCTTAAAACCGAATCTACAGATACTGAGTCAAGTCTAAGAGATAAATTCTTTAAATTTTCTTGATTTTTTTCAAGAATATTTAAAATTAAATACGGTTTCAGGCTGTTTTTTTCAATCAGGTTTTGTTTCTGGGTCAGCAGGTTACGAAAAGACAGGTGCAGCCGTTCAATCCGGTCATCCATGCGCTGTGTATATTCCTGCAATATTTGGTTCAGGTTGGGAATGCCGCGTCCCAGGCCGTCAAGCATGGTTTGATAGTTGGCAAAGTAGCGGTTGACGGCGTTGAGCAGGCGGGTTTGGGTGGTGGCCAGACTGATTTCGAGCTCGCTTTTGACCGGAACGGCAAATTCGGCGGCGCCCGTCGGTGTCGGCGCCCGGAGGTCTGCAACGTAGTCAATCAGCACGGTGTCGGTTTCATGACCGACAGCGGAGATGACGGGGATGTCGGAGGCATAAACTGCACGGATGACAATTGCTTCGTTGAACGGCCAGAGATCTGCAAGACTGCCTCCGCCGCGGGCCACGATCAGGAAATCCGGGCGGGAGATTTTGCCGTCTTTGGGGAGGGTGTTGAAGCCCCGGATGGCGGCTGCAATTTTTTCAGCGGCGCCTTCGCCCTGTACCGGTGTCGGCCACAGCAGAATGTGGCTGGGAAAGCGGTCACGGACACGGTGGATGATGTCGCGGATGACTGCTCCGGCGGCCGAGGTGACGACCCCGATGGTTTGCGGCAGGTAGGGAATTTTTTTCCTGTGCGCTTTATCGAACAAGCCTTCGACGGCGAATTGTTTTTTGCGCTCTTCCAATAGTTTTAACAGGGCGCCGGTTCCGGAGACCTCCATTTGTTCAATGACCAGCTGATAAGACGATTTGCCGGCAAAAGTGGTGATTTTTCCGGTGGCGACAACTTCAAGCCCGTCTTCAGGTTTTATTTTGAGAGTGGTGGCAACTCTCCGCCAACAGACGGCAGAGATGATGGCATTTTCGTCTTTGAGCGACAGGTAGTAATGTCCGGAATCGGCTCTTTTGGCGCCAAAAATTTCACCTTTGATGCGTACATGTCCGAAGCGGGTTTCAACAAATTTTTTTATTTCTGCCGAAATTTCGCTGACGGTATATTCTTTTTGTGCCGGAGCCGAAGAAGCTGCTGCTTCAACTGGTTGCGGAACCGGAGAGGGCGGTGTTAATGTACTGAGCAAATCTTCCATTTTATTTTCCTGTCAAAATCCGGTTCATTTTAACGGCTTTCTGCCGATTTGTTAAGCGGAAAACAGCGGGTGTTGAAAATAAAAGTTGATTTTATGCGGGACAGGTGTTAGCTTTGTTATGAAGGCTAATTATTATATGTTAAATTTAAGGATTATGATTGATTTTATAAAAAAGTTTTTTTGTTTAGCTTCGGCGGAAAAAGGGCGGCGTTTGTGGGAGGCTATGGATGCCCGGCTGCCGAAAGCAACCGGTGTTACGGAAGCCGATTGTCCGCGGTTGTGTTTATTCCGTTCATGGGTTGAAAAGCTTGACGCCAAGCAGCGTTTTTATTTGCAAACCTGGTTGACCAGACAATTGCATGATTTGGATATTG
>CALXTH010000063.1 GCA_944391365.1 uncultured Alphaproteobacteria bacterium
TGCTCAGTGTGTTGCCACGCAGGATTGCGCAACATTGGGCTATACCGAAACCTCCTGTAATGGCGGCAAAGGCGTCAAATGCCCGTTTGGAAATAAATGGGCGTGTTTAGGTGCAAATGAAGAAGAATGTGAAAAATCATTCTGTAATAAATATGGCTTTACATTAACGTGCACGGGTACCGGCTATGCCGGTGGCGCAGGCTCCGCCTGCGGTGGCAAATATGCTCAATGCTCGTGTGCAAGCGGCTATGAGTGGAAGGATGGGAGTTGTCAGCAAAAAGCACCGGATTATTCAGCCTGTAAGATTGGTACGCTGTTTTATTCCGATGGGACTTGTTCAAGTGATAAGCTCAGTGGTAAAGAGCTGCTTGGCGTGGTGATTTATGAAAAGACAGTCAGTGAGAGCGGCTGGGTGATGACCGTAAAACCAGTTGCGACGGCTATTGCGTGGGATACAGATTCTCATGATTCAACTTATTCAACAGGGATGACAGATAAAACAGCCAGTGCCAGCTGTCCCAACACCCAAAAGCTGGTTGCTTTGGGCAGTCGTTTTGCTGCGGCGAACAAAGCTAATAGTTACAATGCTGGTGGCAAACAATGGTGTTTGCCATCCTACGATGTATTAAACAATATTAACAATCAGACAAATTTCACCAAAGTTAATGCTGGTATATTGACTGTCGGAGGAACAATCTTAGGAAATGTTTCGGATGGTGTCGAGTATGTTTGGTCGTCGTGTGAGGAATCCAGCTACTATGCTTGGTACTTCTATGCTACCGCTAGTGGTGTTTTTGATGTAAACTGCACTAATAAATATTATGCTGGTAGCTATGTGTCCGTTCGTCCGGTGTTTGCTTTTTAGATCTTACTTAAATTCTGGTGTCGTGGATGGCTTTCCGGATTTTTTTATATGTTAATATCCGGGGTGTTCACGATGGGGTATGTCAGGGAGGTGTTGTTGGATGCCTCCCTGATATTTGGTATTAATTTTTTGTTTACTTTATTTTTGTATGCTATATGTTAATGAGGGTTTTAACAAGACAGGGGAAGGATG
Organism: uncultured Alphaproteobacteria bacterium; assembly: GCA_944391365.1. Taxonomy (GTDB): domain Bacteria; phylum Pseudomonadota; class Alphaproteobacteria; order RF32; family CAG-239; genus HGM16780. The sequence continues at coordinate 1,058 of CALXTH010000063.1, forward strand.
ATGAACAGTCAGATTGCTCAGAATCTTGATTGGTCGAGGCAAAAGACCAGTGCCGTCAGGCGCGGCAACATGGCGATGATTGCTTCGACCGTGATTAAGGGCGGGGAGATGGTTGTCAATCCCAACCGGCAGCGTTTTATCTGGCCGAAAAATCTGGAAGAAAGCGGGTCTAAATTTTTGACCCGGCGGGTTTGGGGGCAATATAAGTAGATGCTTCAATCTCTGATCAGTCTTCTTTCCAGCGGTGTCTTATTGAATCCGGTGGTGCTTTGCAGTGTCGTTCTGGGGCTTATTTTCGGGATAAAGCTTGATTTTGAGCAGATTTTGGCCATGTATCGGAACTGGCATTTTTATGCGCTGGGTGTGGTGGTTGCCGCTCTTTATAATTTCGGGCTGGCTAGGCAGTATCAGGATGATGGGGTGACGCTTGATTATAAAGCGATGATACAGCACACGGGCGCTTCGTTTGTTCTGTTTGTTTTTGCTAATGTGCTGGCGGTTTTGTTTGTGGGATTTATCTGGTTCTAAAAATCAAAGCGGGATTGGCGTCCCGCTTTTTTACAAAGAGATATCGACATTCTGTCCGAGAGATGAGGAAACCGGGACGCTGCGTTCCGGATCCAGCAATATCTCTATCGCCTGTTGTTGCATTTCAACCTGATTTTTAATCAGGGACATTTGCATGTTCTGGACAGCCAGAGCGTAAGAGCTTAAGGCACCTAATTCTGACATTTTTTTTCTCCAAGTTGGGAAAGAGCCGTTTGACCCTTTCGACTCTTATAGTATAGCATAAAAATTTTAAAATTTCACTAACTTTTTTTAGACAAAATACTGGACTTAATCCTGAAGACATGATATATTTGCTTTGTTTGTCGGCGGGTGGGAGGATTAATTACAGGTTTTCAAAATTTCGGCAACAAGGGGCGGAAAGAAAGACAGGGCGGAGCGGAAACGGATGGAATGGACAGTTGAAAGACAGAAGTTTGATGATTTTCTGAGGCAGGAAATTGTGGTGCACAAGCGTTTGGACGCCGTGTTTGAGCAGTTTGCTTCCACAGCGGAGGTAGTTGAGTTTTCCAATGCCCGGTATCCTTATCCATACCGGCGCAATAGTCTTTTGGCGTTGTTGGTGCAGGCGAAAGATTTGTCTTTGATGAAAGCGTTTTGGGCGCATTATTTTGCGGCCGGAGATGCGCAAACAAAAATGGCTGAACGCTTCTTTTTGCAAGGGGAGAATCAGATTGGTCAGCGGATGAATTATCATTATTTTCGCGAGGCGATGCCGCCGGAAATTTTGCGTCGGGAGGCGGCGTTTTTGAAAACGGCCTATCGGGAACAACCGTGGACGTCGGCACAGCAGAAAAAGTTTGCGTTTTATCAGTTTTTGTGCGGGCGGCATGAGGCTTTGGCCAGAGACAACGGGCTGCGGGCAATTGTTCCATCATGGCCGGTGGTTTATGAGCGGGATAAAAATGATGTGCGGCAGGAGGTGATGCTGGAAAGTTTTGCCGTTTGGCAGCAAAAAGCGCCGTGTTTCGGTGAATTGTTGTTGGTGAATAATGCGGGGAATTTCAGTGAGCAGGTGCATTTGGATCTGGACAGCAAAGAGCCGGCCGTGCGGCAGGTGTTTAAACAGCTGGATTTTGCAGATCGTTTTTTCTGGGCCGGTGAGGTTTTGCCGGTGTGGGTCAAAAGACTGAAAAATCTGGATGAAGATGAACGCCGTACGGCCTTGTATTTCGGAAAAAATCACGGTCTGATGGTGATTAACCAAACGCACAGCGGCGGAGAGAATAATTTGCGGGACAGTACGCAAAGTGCGGCGTATATGAATTTGAAATATCGTGATTTTATCTTAATGGGGGTTAACCGTCGGAATTTTTTGCCGCAGGATGAGGCTTTTATGCAGGTGGTTTTGCCGCATGAACTGGCGCACGGGGTGGATTTGCGCGAAGAAGAGGGAAAACCGGCGTTTTCGGATATGGATTTTATGAAACTGGTTGATTTGTGGATGTTTGTCAAAGGACATAAAATACAATATTTTGTCGGGCAGAGTTATCAAAACTCAGACCGGCGGAGTGAAGTGCTGGCGCGGATTGTGGAGCAGAGACAGTTGCAGGAACCGGTTTTGCAGCGGGTGAAGGCGGTTTTTAACCGCTATGCGCAGATGGCTCTGGAAGGAGACCGTGAGGGAATCTCCCGGCTCGGGCGGATGGCTCGGGAAGGTTTGGGCAAAAAATATGCAAAATGGCAGACGGTTTATGCCAAAATGGAAAAATGCGCGGCGATACAATTTGATGAAGGTATCGGAGAAGGCTTGAACATTTCTTCCAAATGGCGGAAAGCGTATACGGATTTTTATCTGGCTTACCGGGGAGTGTTTGTCCGGGATGAGATTTTAGAACGTTTGATTGTCCGGGTGGCAGATCAGGAGCTGTCCGGGCGTGTGTCGGAGCAAAAAAATTCTGCGCAGAAGATAAATTTATGGTGCAAAAAAATTATTGACGGGTTATACCGAAGGTAAAGAAACAAATTTTGTTGAGAGTGAAAAGTGGCTGATATTCTGGCCGGACTGGAGATTTTGAAAAAGCATATTGCGATTGCACCGGAGAAGCCCGGTGTGTATCGGATGATTGGCGGCGATGAAAAGGTGTTGTATGTCGGCAAGGCAAAGAACATCAAAAAGAGAATCGTTGCCTATTCGCATATTCACAAATTGCCGGTGCGGTTGCAGCGCATGGTTTCCGAAATCAGGCGGATGGAGTTTATTATTGTCGAGAATGAAGCCAAGGCTCTGTTGATGGAAAATGAGCTGATTAAAAAGCTTGAGCCGAAGTATAATATTCTGTTGAAAGACGATAAGACCTTTCCGCATTTGGTGATTGATGTGGCTTCAGAGTTTCCGGCATTGCGCAAATACCGCGGAGCCAGGCATGACAAGAGCAAGTATTTTGGTCCGTTTGCGAGCATCGGTGCGGTTAACAGCGTGTTGGATACGGTTCAGAAAGCTTTTTTGCTGCGTTCGTGTCGGGATAATGTCTTCAAGAATCGGGACAGACCTTGTCTGTTGTATCAGATTAAGCGTTGCTCGGCGCCGTGTGCGGGGAAGATTTCGGCGGAGGATTATCGCCGGTTGGTGAAAGAGGCGGTTGATTTTCTGGATGGAAAAAATACCAAAATTCAGGACGAGTTGTCGGTGTTGATGCAGAAAGCCAGTGATAATATGGAATTTGAGCAGGCGATGGTTTATCGTGACCGAATCCGCGCGCTGACCAATGTGCAAAGCGGGACGATGGTTGAGTATGCCGATATCAAATCATGTGATGTGGTGGCGTTGGTGCGCAAAAATGATCTGGTTTGTATTCAGGTGTTTTTTATCCGCGGCGGGCAGAACTGCGGTAATGTTCCATATTTTCCAAAGCAGACGGAGGGGGCTGAAGACGCCGAGGTTTTGGAGGCTTTTCTCAGCTCGTTTTATACCACTCATATTCCGCCGAAAGAAATTGTGTTGTCGGAGCCTTTGAGAAATAAAGAATTTTTGGAAGAGGCGCTGAAAACAAAAATCAATACCTATCAGAAGGGCAACAAACATAAACTGGTGTTGCGGGCTTTGGAAAATGCACTGGCTTCCATTGAGCGCAAGGTGGCGATGGAGGCTTCGGTTAAATCCAATCTGGAGGAAATGCAGCGGATTTTTGAGTTGCCGCGGCTGCCACAACGGATTGAAGTGTATGACAACTCGCATATTCAGGGCAGTTATGCCATCGGGGCGATGATTGTGGCAACGCCAGAAGGTTTTGATAAAAAACAGTATCGTACGTTTAATATCAAGAATCCGGATATTACCAATGATGATTTTGCGATGATGAAAGAGGTTTTGACCCGTCGTTTCGACAAGATGACGCCGGAAAACCGTCCGGATGTGATTTTGCTGGACGGGGGGCTCGGGCAGTTGCATGCGGTGCATGAGGCTTTGAGGGATTATGACTTAACCGGTATTCATATTATTGCGATTTCAAAAGGGCCGGATCGTAATGCGGGAAAGGAGTTTTATCACCAACTCGGACGGGAGAGTTTTTCTCTGCCGTTTCAGTCGCCGATTGCTTTTTATATGCAGAATATCCGTGATGAGGCTCACCGCTTTGCCATCGGGACGCATCGCAAAAAGCGTGGCAAGTCCGTCTATAAGTCACGCCTTGACGAGATTGAGGGAATCGGCGCCGTACGCAAGCGTGATCTGCTGAATTATTTTGGTTCGGTGGAAGAGATTTCTCAGGCGTCGCTCAAGGATTTGGAAAAGGTTCCGGGGGTCAGCACCAAAACCGCGCAGCTCGTTTATGATTATTTTCATTAAAAAACAGCGGAAAAGTTGTTAAATTTCTTTGCCTGTGGCAAAATCCGGAATATGATTGGTTCAGATTTGGTTTTTAATTTTTTATAAAAGGGTGACTCTCGTGTATAATCTGCCTAATCTTTTGACAATTTCCAGAATCGTGGTGATTCCGGTGATTTTTCTTGCAATTTATATTCATACCGTTACATGGTCTTTGCTGACGGCGGTATTGTTTATTGTGGCCGCGATTACCGATTATTTTGACGGATATCTGGCACGTAGCCGCAATGAGACATCTGTTTTCGGCAGATTGCTCGACCCGATTGCCGATAAGCTTCTGGTGGTGTCGGCGTTGTTGATTATTGTGGCGAACGGAATGGTCAGCAAGATCAGTTATATTCCGGTGGTGATTATTTTATGCCGGGAGGTTTTGGTTTCCGGTTTGCGCGAATTTTTGGCCGAAGTCAAGGTCGGGATGCCGGTGACGCGTCTGGCAAAGTGGAAGACGGCTTTTCAGATGACGGCATTGTCTTTGATTTTGCTTGGCAGTGTCAGCCATGTGTTTGCGGTTTCCGGCGAGATTTTGCTCTGGGTGGCCGGGGTGCTGACTTTTATTACCGGATATCAGTATTTTGAAAAAGGGTTGGCTTATGTCCGGGGAATCGAAAATCCGAAGACAATTAAGGAGGAAGTTAAGGAAGCAACCCAGAAGGCTATCAAAGCCGTGGTCAAAGTCAAACAGGCGGTTGAGGCAAAATCGGCCGTTCGTAAAGAAGACAAGCCGGCTGCCGTGAAGAAAAAAGGTTCGTCCAAGGCTAAGAAGACGGTTCAGCATGGATAAAGACAAAGCTCATATTCTGGTTGTGGATGATGATACCAGGCTCCGCTCTTTGTTGCAAAGGTATTTGCGGGAGAGCGGTTTTCTGGTGTCAGCGGCGAAAAATGCCGCAGAGGCCCGGGAACGCCTGAAGGAATATGTGTTTAATCTGCTGATTGTTGATATTATGATGCCGGAGGAGAGCGGGCTTGAATTTTTATCCAGGCTGCGGGAAGAAAATGATGTGCCGGTTATTTTGTTGACAGCAATGGGGGAGACGGCAGACCGGATTGCCGGGTTGGAAACCGGGGCGGATGATTATCTGCCGAAGCCCTTTGAACCCAAAGAACTGGTGTTGCGAATCCGGAGTATCCTGAAACGGGCACCGGCGCGGAAAGGGAAGATTGTCGAAAAGCTTGATCTTGGTTTGTGTGTTTATGATTTGTCAAACAAGGAGCTGTTGACCAAGCAGGGGCAGGTTATTCATCTGACGCCGGTGGAGCAGTCTCTGCTTTCTGTTCTCGGGCAGCGTTTCGGGCAGGTTTTTTCCCGTGAGAAACTGGCGGAGATTTTGGGTGCCGGGCAGAGCCCCCGTTCAATAGATGTGCAGATTACCCGTTTGCGCAAAAAAATAGAGAAAGACTCGAAAAATCCCCGTTATTTGCAGACCGTGAGGGGAAAGGGGTATATGCTTCTGTCCGGCTAAACCTGTAAAAACTGTGTATAGTACACTATCTAGAGTGATTTTTTCCGGTCAGAAAAATGCTCATGTACTAATTTTGTACACTGCGCTTTTTCTGCCGTTAAAATCGCTCTATCTAGTGCACTCTTCACAGTTTTTTTGTAAGATTTGCATAACAAATTATTGATACAGAAATTTCGGGTCGAAAGTGTCCTCATGTACCTCTTTTAACTCAGGAATCTAGGCTCGCTGTGGTCACGGTAGTTCCCTTGCTTGCCAAGATTTTCTGAGATGTTACAGACAAAAA
>CALXTH010000064.1 GCA_944391365.1 uncultured Alphaproteobacteria bacterium
GCACTCATTAAGGTCAAACACGTCGCGGACAGTAAACATACTGTTCTTATATTCTTCATAATACCACCTCAATTATACTTATCTCCACGACTCCTATTATACCAAAAAATAAAATTGTTGTAAATAACAAATTTCCCCAAACGACCAAAAAATATTGCAAATTTAGAAATATAATCAATCTTCCATACCTAATACTTAAATAAAACCACTCCCAACGTCCATCCTCATCATGAAAACTCAAACAGTCCAACACAAACCACAATCGCCAAAACCCTGACATTTCAACGTCACAATAACATTTATGTATTTTTAACTTGACTTTCTTGTTGTTTGTCTGTAAAAGACGATAAAGCCAATGGCGAACGTAGCTCAGTTGGTAGAGCCCCGGTTTGTGGTACCGGTTGTCGTGGGTTCGAGCCCCATCGTTCGCCCCAGTCTATAAAGGTGTCTTTATTCAGACACCTTTTTTTGTAACCATCGTCAAAATAAGAAGTAGAAAATCTCCCAAGCCCCCAAAAAATATATAAAAATCATTTACCCTTGCCGCATAAATTAACAATTTATTTTCTTTTTCCGGTCATAATGGAGATAATGTCAAAAATAAGATTAGGGGAAATCGGGGCAATGAACACTTATGTCAAACGTCTGGTTTTAAAATTGTGCTGTTGGAGCGCCGTTTTTCTCGGCTTGTGCACAATCGGAATACACCCGGCGTCGGCTTCGGTTTCATCCATCATGATTGACGCCTCTTCGGGAAAAGTCCTCTCCGCCTCCAACGCCGACGAACTGCGCTACCCTGCGTCACTCACCAAACTGATGACCCTTTACATTACATTTGATGCCCTTGAAAAAGGCCTGATTAAACTTGATGATGAATTCCCCGTGTCCCGCAAAGCAGCCAACCGCTCACCATCTCGTCTGGGACTGCGCGCCGGCAGCAAAATAAAAGTCAAAACCGCGATTGAGGCTTTGATTATCCGTTCGGCCAACGATTGCGCTACGGTTCTGGCCGAAGGCCTCGGCTACAGTGAAGAAAATTTTGCCAAAACGATGACACAGGTCGCCAAAGCCCTCGGCATGAAAAACACCACATTCAAAAACGCTTCCGGCCTGCCCAACCGGGCTCAGAAAACCACGGCACGTGACATGGCGATTCTCGGTGCGGCAATGTACCACCATTTTCCCCAATACTACAAATGGTTTTCACTCCGCAAATTCACCTATGAAGGACGTACCTATTACACCCATAACCATGTGCTGAAACAATTTGAAGGCGCCGACGGAATGAAAACCGGCTTCACCAATGCCGCCGGATACAACATCATCACTTCGGCCGACCGCGAAGGTCAGCGCGTGATCGCCGTCACCATGGGACACCGCACGCTCAAAGCCCGCGACAAAGAAGTCATGCGCATGATGGACAAAGGGCTCACCCGTCTGGCTATGGAAAACAAACAAAATACGACTGGTATGTATGCCGAATTGATTGAAGAAAACGACAAACCTGATGATATTCAGACCCGTCTGGCCGACAATGCCAAACTCCCCTCCTCCGAAACAAGCACGGAAGAAGACTCCCACCCTGAAATTGAACAGGGAAGCACCGATTCGGACCAGTTGCTCACCTTAAACGAAAACACCGAAACCTGGGGAATTCAGGTCGGCGCATTCTCAAACTATGCCAAAGCCCGCAACTATGCCCTCAAAATAAAAGACAAAAACCTGAAAAAATACACAGACTGCACCATTAAAATTGAACCGGTCGAAACCGCGGCCGCTGTCATTTACCGCTCAAAACTCGTTGGCTTTGAAAAAAACGATGCAAAAGCCGCGTGTAAACATTTGAAAAATTCAGACATTTCCTGTATAGTGACAAACAGCGATTCGAACCAGTCAATGATTGTGGCAAGCAGAGAATGAGTGATAAAGAATATAAGAAAGCACATACCATTGTTGTCAGCAACGAAAAAGGCGGCACCGGAAAATCGACAATTTCCATGCATTTGGCCGTAGCCCTGGAGCAGGAAGGTTTCAAAGTCGCAGTGGTTGACCTCGACGGCCGTCAGGGAACCCTGAGCAAATATATCGACAACCGCAACAAATTCTGCCGACAGAAAAACATAAAACTGGCCACCCCGGCACTTTATTCTTATGCCCCGCAGGAAGACTACAACCTGATTCCGGCCAGCCGCAACAATATCTGCAACCGGATAATAGAGCTCCAAAAAGAATATGACGCGCTGATTATTGACACGCCGGGCACCAAAAACTATCTTTTTGATGAAGCTCACCAGCACGCTGACACATTAATCACCCCGATGACCGACAGCCTCATTGATCTGAATGTCATGGCTGATATTGATTTTGACAGCTCAACCATCGGCAAACCGGGACACTATGCAGCGTTCATCTGGGACATCAAAAAACAGATGGCCGCCAACAACCGCGGCTATCTGAACTGGATTGTCGTCGGCAACAAAACATCGCCGTATAATTCCAAAAACAAAAATATTGTTTTTGAATATCTTGAACGGCTGGGCAAACTTTTTGGTTTCAGATTCACCTCCGGCCTGAAAGACCGCCTGATTTACAAAGAACTCTTTCTCTCCGGTCTGACCGTTCTGGACATGCAGCACCCCAAACTGCAAATGAAAATGACAATGTCCCACCTAGCCGCCAAAAGAGAAATCCGCAGCATTGCTGAATTCATCTGCCCCGAAAACTGAGGATATTAAATGAAAGAATTAAGCTTTTTGATGTTTGTCATCGCCCTGCTGTTCGGCCTGATTGTCCTGACACGGCGTTTCACCAGCCCCAATCACCCGGATCGTACGGCATTTTTTATCCCCTCCCGCATGCTGTTCAACCTTCTCTGGGGGAGCATTTTTTATGTCGGCTACGGCATTCTGATGTACCCTGACCCATGGATAAAAATCAGCCTCTCCGTTCTCAACGGCATCCTGCTGGCTTACACGCTGCTCATCATAAAAATCCAAAAAGAACTCCTCAACCCCGGAAAAAAAATGCCGGCATTTCTGACAAAATTTCTGACCCGGAAAATTGCCGAACAGGAAAAACTTGATGAAAACACCCCGGTCTACACAATCCGCAAGGCCTTGAAAATTCTGGGCTTAGCCACCTACACCCCGGAAAATAAGGAACAAATCAGTCAGCGTCTGGACATTCTGCGCCGGCAAGCCGCGGAAAACCTGCCCGCCCCTTACCTTAAAACCATCATCCACCGTTGCGAACAAACCTTGCTGAACTAAAAAAATCAACATAGCCATAATTTATTCGGCTAAAAATCAAAGGCTCGGTGTTTTGCCGAGCCTGTTTCGTTACCATGAAGTAAGCACCGGCCGAACATA
>CALXTH010000065.1 GCA_944391365.1 uncultured Alphaproteobacteria bacterium
GCCAAAAGCTGTAAACGGGGTGATGAAAATGTCATTGAATGGGAATTTCAGTAAAATCAAAAGGAACCGCCAGTGATAAACGTCAGTGAGATTAATAAAAACAAAGAAATAACCTCCGGTACCAAAATCAGAAAATCCGCCGGCGGTGAAAGTTTTTCCGCTTATCTGAAAGAGGCTTCCAAAAGTGAAAGCGCACCTGTTTCGGCCGGAGGCAGCTTGAGCAGTACGGATATTCTGCTTGCCGCACAGATGGTCGATGCCGATGATGAAAAAGAACTGCGCCGCAGAGCCGTCAACCGAGGAAAAACATTGCTTGAAAAACTTGAAGAAATCCGCGACGGTCTTTTGCTCGGCACCATCTCCAAAGACCGTCTGATGGAAATTTCGCGCTATGTTCGCGAGCGGCGGATAAATAGTGATGACCCGCGTCTGGAAGAAATTATTGCGGAAATAGAACTCCGGGTAGAGGTTGAACTGGCCAAGTTGACAAAATGACGGTGATAAAATAGCTTTTTTTGTTGCGGAGAAAATGAAAATAAGTATTTTTATGAACAACATATACCATTTGACTAAAATTTAAGGAGTAACAGAGATGGAAAGTGCAATTATACTTCCTCCGGATTATAGACCGAGTGTTGATGAAGAATACATGAATGAACAACAGGTCGAATATTTCCGCCAAAAGCTTCTTGCCTGGAAAAGAGAGCTTATCGGACAGTCTAATGACACTTTGGAAGACTTGAAACAGGGTGGCCTGAACCAGCCGGATGATATTGACCGGGCCTCAATGGAAACCGACAAAGCCATTGACCTCCGAACCAAAGACCGTATCCGTAAACTGATAGGCAAAATTGATGACGCTCTCCAGCGGATTGAAGACGGGACTTACGGCTATTGTGAAGAAACCGGTGAACCGATTGGAATCGCCCGGCTTGAAGCCCGGCCGATTGCGACATTGTCCGTTGAAGCTCAGGAACGCCATGAGCGGATGGAAAAAACCTATGACGATGATGCCCTGTAAGGCAAAAATGGAACCAAAAGACTTTATTCTGGCTTCCGCGTCGGCGCAGAGAAAAGAGCTTCTCACCCGGATCGGCCTTATCCCCAAAGAGATTGTCTCAGCCGATATTGATGAAAGCGCTCTCCCGTGTGAAAAGCCATCAGCCTATGTTCGGCGCATGGCGCTTGAAAAAGCGCTGAAAGTTGCGGAGAGCCACCCCGGAGAGGTTATCCTTGCCTGTGATACGATAGTTGCTGTCGGGCGTCGCCTGCTGCACAAGGCTCAAAATGAAGAAGAGCAAACCAGGGTGATGAACCTGCTTTCCGGACGAACGCATAAAGTCTTGAGCGCGGTTTGTGTCTTGAACCGCAGCGGCCGGGCGTCAATACGCCTTGTCTCCACGCGGATTTTAATGAAAAAGCTAAGCCCGGCAGAAATCGCATCTTACGTTGCCTCCCGTGAATGGGTTGGCTGCTCCGGCTACAAAATTGAGGGGCGAATGGAAGCCTTTGTCCGGAAAATGATCGGATCATACAGCGGCGTCATCGGACTCCCTCTGTATGAAACCAGAAATCTTTTAAATGGGGTGGGAATAAAATGACCATAGATACAATAGTTTATGAACAAAACGGCTCTCTGACCAGCATTGCGCTGATGGATGATGCAGAACTGAAAGAAGTTGACATTATTGACAACGCCAAAGCCGCCGAAGGCAACATCTATCTCGGAAAAATCACGCACAAGCTGGAACTGGCCAACGGCCGCAGCGGTTATCTGATAGATATTGATGACGGCAAAGAAGCTTTCCTCAATGTTGATGAAAATGCCGAAAAAGAAACCGAATATACCGAGGGCCAGAGTATTGTCGTCCAGGTTGTCCAGGAGCGCCGCGGCGAAAAAGGCGCCAAGGTAACCCGTTCTCTGCAGTTCGTCGGCACTTTTCTGGTCTATTGCCCTTATCGCAGCCATGTCGAATGCTCCGGCCGGATTTTTGATGAAGAAAAAGCCGCCTCGCTGCGCCGACTGGTGATGGATAATATTGTCGGCCAGGAAGGCTGGGTTATCCGCACCGCCGCGGCCGATGCCTCAGAAGATGAAATTTGTGAAGAAATGGTTGAGTTGCGCAAAGTCTACGACCATGTCCGGAGCAAAGCCCGGGTCGACAGCGCCCCTAGTGTCCTCTACACCAAGGGAAACCCTTTGTTTGAATATATGTCGGGCAATGCGATGACGCTTGAAAAAGTCATTGTCAACACCCGCCTCATGGAGACCGAAATCAAAAACGAATTTGACGGTGATTTTCACATTGAGGTAATGAATGAGCCTTTTAAGGCTTTGGGGCTTGATGAGGCGCTGATTGCCGCGCTTGAAAAAGAAGTCAGGCTCAAACACGGCGGCAGAATATATATTGAAGAAACCCGCGCCTGTGTCGCCATTGATGTTGATACCGGGGACGACCGCGGCGGCGGCTCAATTTCCCGGATAAACGAGGAGGCCGCGGTTGAAATCGCCCGGCAGATTCGGCTGCGCAACTTGTCCGGAAAGATAATTATTGATTTTGCCGGCTCTTCGGAATATCGCTATATGAAGCCCGTTCTGGCTACTCTTGAAGAAGAACTCCGCAAAGATCCTGTCCGCAGCCATGTCATCGGCCTGAGCCGTGCCGGCAATGTTGAGGTCGTCAGGGTTCGCCGCCGCCCGTCTTTGTCGGATATCCTGAGTGAAGAATGCCCGACTTGTCACGGAACCGGACGGGTAGAGAAATAAACAATGGCCGGAGTCGTCAGAACATTTCGCTGCCCGATCTGCAAAAAACTGGTAACGGAAGACAACAAATATCGTCCGTTCTGCAGCAAACGCTGCGCCGATATTGATTTGGGCAACTGGTTTAATGAGGCTTATACGGTTCCCGTTGTTGAACTCGACGAACAAGAGCTTGAAGAGCTGGAAAAAAGCCTTGATGAACAGCTGGATAAGAGCTAATTTGGCTACTTTTAGTTTAAAATAGATACTAAAAATTGAAATATCAGCATAATTTTCGGACAGGAATAAAAATAATTGTTGCCTTAAAGAAAAAATTATGATAATATAAAAACATGCTTTCAGAATGAAAGCACAATGAAAATTAACCATAGTAATTGGGAGAAAAACAATGTCAGATATTTCATTAACCGCAAGCATGCGTTCAAACCTGTTGTCTTTGCAGAATACTCAGTCTTTGATGGACATGACACAGGAAAGACTTTCCACTGGTAAAAAAGTCAACTCCGCGATTGATAACCCGTCATCCTATTATACAGCACAGAGCCTGACCAACCGCGCGTCCGACCTTGAAGGTCTGTTGGACAGCATGGGGCAGGGCATTCAGACCATTAAAGCCGCGAACGAAGGTATCGAGTCGATTACCTCTTTCGTCGAACAGGCCAAGGCTGTTGCCAACACCGCCCGTGATACCGCGGTTAAAACTGAATTAAAAGCCGGTGTTGATGTCGGAACTTTGGCTGATGGCGAGAGTAAAACCGTCACCATCAAAATTGGAGATCAGGAAAAAGAAGTAACCATTACCGGTAAAGCAACAACCGGTTCAAAGATTGCGGATGTCGTTGGTGAACTGAATACCGCTCTGGGTACAATGGCTTTGCCTGAAGGCGTTGGCGAAGATGGAACAGATACCAACTGGGATGATATTTTTGAATTCAAAGCCGGAACAGGTGCAGATAAAGATAAAATTACTCTGTCAATCAAAGCCGGAAAAGAAGCTGTTTTTGATAAAGCTAGTATCAACATCAGCGGGTGGGATGCCGTTGCCATGAATGGTACGATTAACCCGACTGCACGTCAGAGCTCAATAGATCAGTTCAACGAAATCTTGAGCCAGATTGACCAGATCGCGGCCGATTCGTCCTATAAAGGTGTAAACCTGTTGAAAGGCGATGATCTGAAAGTGATCTTCAATGAAGACCGTTCATCTTACCTTGATGTTAAAGGGGCCAAAGCCACCTCTGGCGAGCTTGGTTTGTCAGCGGTGACAGACTGGAAGACGA
>CALXTH010000066.1 GCA_944391365.1 uncultured Alphaproteobacteria bacterium
AACATCCAACCCCGCAAGTGCCTGAACAAGTGTCTTCCGCCACACACTTTCCGCCGCTCCATTCATACCCGCTCTTGCAGTTGCATTTGTCATACAATCCGCCGCAGTTGCTGCCCGAGGGTTTGACTTCGTTTGTGCCGGTACAGGCATATTTGAACGAGCTGCCGCATTTCACACAGCCCGACGTCGCGCTCCAGCTATACCCCGTCGCGCAGTTACAGGTCTGATATTTGTTGTCGCAGCTCTCTCCCTGCCCGCCGGCGTACCCCGTCCCCGTACACGCATATTTGAAGTTGGTTTTGCACACGCAGGTTTGTGTCTGAGCGTTGAACTCATAATTCGTCGGACAGGTGCATTTTTCATAATATGTTCCGTTGTCATCGGTACAGCTTTTGCCGCCGCCCGTTGCACTGCCGCAGCTGATATAAGTCCCGGTGTTGCTTGCGTTCGTGTCGCATTTGATTTTGTACTTCACCCCATCACAGCCGGTACAGCTCGCCCCTTTGACATACCCGGACGGAATGTTGATCGCGGTATAATCATACCCGCTGCAAAGCTTGCAGCATTCCTTATATTTCCCGTTGCAGCTGGCCCCTTTCCCTTGTTCGTCACTCCCCGAACACGTCAAATTATACTCTGGTTTGCAAACGCAACCGGTATGCCAGCCGGAATCATACGGACAGGCAAGCCCCGGCTGCTGCCCCTCGGGACAAACATCATTCACATAGCCCTCAAGGGCGCATTGCTTGCCCGGCTCCGGCTCAATCGGCCCCGGCCCGCTGGATGATGAACTCGGCTCATCAATCCCCGCTCCCCCGCCGGAGCATTCCCCCGCGTCGGTAATAAAGCACACGCTCGCAAGCTGGCGCAGCTTGACCCGGTCAGCCGGAGAAGAAAAATCAGTTAAAAATGAAGATTTTAAATTGCGGACGGACACCCCTTTTTTGACGGATGCCCAAACGGCGCCGCTGCATAATAAAGCACCGGCCGCCACGCCCACACACAAAAAGCGTGACATATTCATCATAATACACCTCTATACATTTATCTACACACACCTATACTATACCATAAGAACAATAAAAAATCAAATAATTTCTCAGGGCTAAAAAACACTTGCCAAACCAGGGGATTCGGTGCAATATCTCACCCATAACTTTAATGTTTGGAAAGAACTTTTCATGGCGCTTGAATTTGAAATTTTAAAAACCGTTGGCAAAACCCGCCGCGGCCGCCTTTATACCCGGCACGGTATTGTCAACACACCGGCGTTTATGCCGGTCGGCACCTGTGGCACGGTCAAGGCCATGATGCCGGAATCCGTCGCCGCCACCGGCGCGGAAATTCTGCTCGGCAACACCTATCACCTGATGTTGCGTCCGGGAGCCGACCTTGTCGCCAAAATGGGCGGCCTGCATAAATTTATGAACTGGGATAAACCGATTCTGACGGATTCCGGAGGTTTTCAGGTAATGAGCCTGACCGGCCTGCGCAAATTGACGGAAGAGGGCGTAACCTTTCGGTCTCATGTCGACGGCAAAAAGTTTTTCCTGAGTCCTGAAGAATCAATGTCTATCCAGCATAAACTTGATTCAAACATCACCATGGCGTTGGATGAATGCACTCCGTTTCCGGCCACTTTTGACCAGGCGCAAAAATCCATGCGGATGTCCATGCGCTGGGCGCGCCGCAGCCGTGATGCCTTTGTTGACCGTGACGGCTACGGTATTTTTGGCATTCAGCAGGGGAGCGTTTTTAAAGAACTGCGTGAAGAATCAGCCCAAAAACTCCGGGAAATCGGTTTTGACGGCTATGCCATCGGCGGTCTTGCCGTCGGCGAAGGACAGGAAAAAATGTTTGAAGTGCTGGATTATGCGCCGGGCATGCTGCCGGAGGACAAGCCCCGCTATCTGATGGGAGTCGGCCGGCCTGATGATATTGTCGGCGGCGTTTTGCGCGGCGTTGATATGTTTGACTGCGTCATGCCGACCCGTTCCGGCCGTACGGCTCAGGCCTTTACCGCTTATGGACCGGTCAACATCCGCAATGCCCGCCACCGGGAAGACCCGCGCCCGCTGGAAGCCGGCTGTGACTGCCCTTTGTGCACGCATTATTCCAGAGCTTATATTCATCATCTGCAAAAATGCAACGAAGTGCTTGCCGTTATGCTGCTTACCTGGCATAATATCCGTTATTATCAGCGGTTGATGCAGGGCTTGCGTGCAGCGATTGAAGAAGACCGCCTCCAGGCTTTTGTTGATGATTTTTACCGGAAACAGGCTCAGGGCGACATAGAGGAGATTTGATAAATGACGGATATGGACAACAAGGTAGTCGATTCCTTCCGGAAACAAAATAAAGCCGAAGGGGTCAGGGTTTTTGTCGCCGGCGGCCACCGCGACGGCTCAGATCCGGTATATGTGGACGCTGCCTATAACCTGGGCCGCCAGATTATAAAAATGGATTTCAAGCTTGATTTCGGCCTGGCCAACTCCGGTATCATGGGAGCCGTTGCCCGCGGTGTGCTTGACGGCTGGAACAAAAAACAAAGCAAATTGCAGGGCGTGCCCATTCAGGCCATAACCACCAAAGAATACTATGAACTTTATCCCCGGGATGATGCGCTTGTCCGCCGGATTGAAAACGTTATTCTGGCCAAAACGCTTGAGGAGCGCAAACAAAAGCTTCTCGATGCGGACTTTGTGGTTTTTGCCCCGGGCGGTGTCGGGACACTGGATGAACTCGCTTATGACTGTGTGGCCATGCAGGATGGCCTGCTTCCCGTCAAACCGTTTATCTTTTACAACGTCAACGGCTTTTTTCATCATTTGCTTGAGTTTCTGAAAGATATTGCGGCCAAAGGTTTTGCCGAACCGATTCCTTTTATTGTCGTGGATGATGATCACGAGCTGGGGATTGTTTTCCGCCTGTTCAAATACCGTTATAACAAAAAAGCGGCCACAACTTCGGAAGCCTACGGAAATGCCCGCCAGCTGGCCTATGAGCTGCCTTATTTCTTGAAACGCAAAACGGACAGCTCTGTCCATATTGAAGACCTGGTGGCAGAAATGGACCATATTCTGACAAAAGGGACGAATGATGAAAAAAGCCGCCTGGCGGAAGAAATTGAACAGGCCTATCTGGAAAAAGAAATTGAGCGCATGTATGAACGTCTGGCCAAAACCGGCCGCGATACATCTATCGTCAGTGACAAACTGATCGCTCTCAAACAGCGCCGCAAAAAATAAACGGTGCCGTCTTACCGGGAGGCATAAGGATCTTCTTCGTTTTTAAAAAACGTTGAGACTTCGCTCAAAAAAGCTTCCTGATAGGTATAAGGATTAAAATTGTACAAATAAGGCAGTTTCTGATAACGGGTAAAACGCCCGTCTTCAACGGCCTGCAAAACGACAGACAAAGGAAGCTCCAAGTTGTAATTTTCCGCAAAATTATAATTTCCGGCATCTTCCTCTTCCTGATAATTGATAACATAAAAATCATAAATCCCCTGCCAGTTTTCGCGGTAAGCTTCTTCAATCATGGCAATAGCCTCCCCACAACTGTCACAGGGGTCGTTGTTGTAAAACACATAAATAACCGGCTTCCCGTTATAAGCCCCGCTGATACCTTCGGGACCTGTCTCTCCGTAATAGCCGCTGTACGCGTTGCTCTGAGCCGCCGCTGTTACGGAAAAAGTCCACAAAAAACACAAAACCGGTATAAAATATTTTTTCATTTTGCCCCCTCCGTCCATAAAACAACATCCCTTTAAAAATAATCTCCTTTAACGAATAGTCAAGTCCCCCCAAATAATGCTTCAATGTGTACACAGCTCAATCCTTTGTTGACTCTGCCCGGTGGGGCTGATATTCCTTTAAATATAATTTCAGGGAAAATTCAGATGTTGCATAAACTGGATAATGTTTTAAATAAAGTTTCCGCATGGTTTACCCCGCTGGTCAAAAAAGGAACCCCCTTCTACCGTCGGCGGGTTTTGCCGCTGCAGAACAAACTTTCGGGAGCCTTTTTTAAGCGGCTGCAGAAATATCTCAAAATCTCTTCCCGGCAAAAGAAAAAACTTTTGAACGATCCGCCTTTCAGACGCTGGCGCCTCTGTGCTCTGCTGGCTGCTTTGCTACAGACGGCAACCCCGGAAATCTGTATAGGAGAATGGTGGAGCACGGGCATCCTGCTGACGGTGCCGCTTGCTTTTCTGCTTTGGAAAGGCTATCGTATTGCCGTATTGCTTTTGTTTGTCGGACAAACGGTGCTTTGCACAGCATTGCTGCTCTTTTATCCGGGAAGTTTTCTAAGTATTTTATTGTGCTGGGTCGTCACTGGTCTTATCTATGCATATCTTTTCCGGCTTGAAAACGCCCGTGTCGGACTGGAACGGAGCTTTGAGCTGCGCAGCCGCCGTCCGGAAACGCAAAAAGACATCATAACTGCATTGTTGTTGCTGTTTTTATGCTGGATGGGGCTTGCTCTGGCTTCTGTCGTCTCGGAAAAAGGCAGCCGCCTGTCTCCAGAAGAACTCGCCATTGAAAAGGAAAAAGCCTATCGCCTGAGCCTCGTTTCGGGAACGATTGTCCGTCATGTTTACGGCTATGCTGATTTCTGCCGTCAGGAAGGTTATGAACTCAGGAAATATCCCCGGGCTTTTGCTGAGCGTTTTGCACCGGAAATCGCCCGGGTTCAACAGGAACTGCATAAAAAAGGCAGCAGCCTTCAGGAATTTTACCTGAATGCCAAACGGACCTACGGTCGCCGCCTCTATGACAGCATCGCCGGGGAAATGGACGGTATCCGCCGTCAGGCCATTATGGAAATGCTGGTTTTGCAAAAAGGGATTCCCGCTTCCGAAATCCGCTGGAATGAAGCGATAGACGCCTCAATCTCCATGCAGGAGGCCTGTCTGATTTTTGATGAAATGTATGAGAGCATTCTGTCCAGACCGAGCCGGAGTTTTGCCGAAGTCAGGGGGTATAGCGGACAATAAGCGGATATTGGGGAGAAAACCGGAATGTTAAACATATTATGGGCGGGCTTTTTTGTTGTGGCATTTCTGTCCGCTTTATTCGCCGGAACTCCGGGTATCTGGAATGATTTGACGGCGGCGATGTTTTCTTCGGCCAAATCGGCTTTTAGCATTTCACTGAACTTAACCGGCATTTTGTGCCTTTGGCTTGGCCTTCTGAAAATCGCCGAAAAAGCAGGACTGACAAATATTCTGGCTCGCGCCCTGAAACCGCTTTTTTGCTGGATTATGCCCGGTGTCCCCTCCGATTCGCCGGCATTCGGCTCCATAATCATGAATATCGCCGCCAATTTTCTCGGACTTGACAATGCGGCAACCCCGATGGGACTTAAAGCCATGGAACAGCTTCAGGAAGTCAATCCCACGCCCGACAAAGCATCGGACGCTCAGGTTTTGTTTATGGTTATCAATTCTTCTGCCGTCACCCTGATTCCGATAACCATAATGATGTACCGTGCCGAACTGGGCGCCTCTGATCCGGGAGCTGTTTTTATCCCGATTCTCTTTGCCACATCAGTTTCAACACTGGTCGGTTTCTTGAGTGTGGCCTGCGTACAGCGGCTGAATATTTTCAACCGGGTCGTCATGGGCTTTCTGCTGGTCTTTGCCGTCATCATCGGGGGCGCAGCCTGGTTCTTTATCAGTTTGCCCGAAACTTCCCGCTATGAAATATCCGCCGCCGCGGGAAATCTGCTTCTCTGGGGAATAATCATCCTGTTCTTGGTTTTTGGCCTGTATAAACGCCTGAATGTGTATGAAACTTTTATCTCCGGTGCCAAAGAGGGTTTTGATGTCGCCGTTAGGATAATCCCCTATCTGGTGGCAATGTTGGTCGCAATAGCCATATTCAGGACTTCGGGTGCGCTTGATTATATCATAGATGC
>CALXTH010000067.1 GCA_944391365.1 uncultured Alphaproteobacteria bacterium
TTTTGCTGAACTCCTCTTTAAACCGGACAATCCCGTAACTGCGCGCCAGCAAAGCCCACATAATCAGCAGTCCCAGCACAAAAACCCCGATGCCGGTTGTTATGGCCAGCATATATTTTTTGCGAAATTGCCCGATTTTGTTCATCATAACCTGACTTTCCTTTTAGCTTTTTTCAGAACACGTTTGGTTTCCGGATAATTTTCCAGCGTTTCGGTATTAATTTGGCGGCACCCGGCCTCAATCCGCTCCTGCAACAGCGCCATAAACGCCCGTTTGTCCAAACCGCGCGGCATTGGCTCCAGAAATTCAATAATGATTTTTCCCGGATGACGCAGAAAAGACTTTTTTTCCCAGAAAAACGCCGTGTTCAATGCCACCGGAACCACCGGGACATCCGTATTTTCGTATAAAAAGAAAACCCCGGGTTTATAAGGATTAGTCTTTCCCGGTTTTGTCCGCGTCCCCTCCGGAAAAATAATAATTGACATTTTGTTTTTCAAAAGCTTTTTCGCCTCGGCCAACATCTGCTTCATCGCCCGGCTGCCCCCGGAGCGGTTGACCGGAACCGAACCGTAAAAACGAATGGCCCAGCCAAAGAACGGAATATGCGTCAGCTCTTTTTTGAAAATAAAAGTCGCGTCTTTAATCAGGGACGACATAAAATAAGTCTCTGCCGCGGACTGGTGCTTGGAAGCATAAATCGCTGCTCCTTTCTGAATATGTTCCTGCCCACGAACCTCAATATCCAGCCCGCAAATCAGCCGCAGCATTTTTCTTGAGAAAACCAGCAGATAATCATTCCATAACGCCCAGTGGAACCGGCGGGGAACAAACAGGCCGAATAGTACTGATACAATGCAGCCGAGCAAAATCGTCAGATAAAACAAAAGGTTAAAAATAAAAGAACGTAAATAGATCATTTTTTATTCCCCGAACATCCTGATGAAAAAACATTTGACATAAACCATCAGAAACTTTGTATACTCGGCGGCCGTCAGCGAAAAAGTCCCCGTGTTCTGCCACCACTTGTCGGCGATATTGGTCGAAAAGACCGGATTGGCAACAATTTTGAGATGGCTGTTTTTGACCCGGAACTCCAGCAAACTCCGCGGCAGGTGATAGTTTGAGGTCACCAGCCTGATGGATGAAATATTGTTCTGATTAATCCAGTCTGTCGTCTCCCGGGCGTTTTCAAGCGTATTGGTTGAGGCTCTGCCGATAATGATTTTTTTGTCCGGTCGGACAGAAAAATGTTGCGTCCGGGCAATCTGATTGAGCGTCACGCCTTTTTCCACACCGGAAATAAAAAGAACATCGCTGTACCCGCCATTCAGCATTTCCACGGCTTCTTTAATCCGGTTGCTCCCACCGGTCAGAACAATAATCGCGTCTGTTTTGGTTGACTTGTCAAGCGGATAATGACGGATATGATAATTAAAAACCGCCAGCCCCGCCAGCCACAAAACCGCTGCCGCTATGCCGAATTTGAACAATGTTTTCATCACATCATCTTTTCCAAAGTCTTTTTAACCGTATAATATGCCGTGCCCATCGCCGTCACGGAAGAAAACAGGGGCAGACAGATAATTGCCCCCCAGGAAAGCCACGAAAGCCTGGCGTCACTGATAATGCCGCCCTCAATCTGTCCGGCCAGCTCCGAAATCATAAAAATAGTCGGAACGGCAAACGCCAGCCCGATACACCCGCCGACAAAACCGATCCAGGCATCTCTGCGGGCATATTGCTGGGCAACATATGTGTCTTTTGCGCCCATAATATGCAGAATTTCAATAATATATTTATGCACGCCGAGGTTGGCCTGAGTGGTATAAAAAATGGCGCCGGAAGTAATGGCCACGACCAGAAACAAAATGCTTAAAGCCAGCATTTTCAAGCCGTCGGCAAATTTAATCAGCTTGTTCAGCCAGAGCTTGTGGTTGTCAACAGATGCCAGCGGCGACACGGCGGCCAGCTGCTCGGCCAGTTTTGAAAAATTAATATCGGCGCCCGGTTTAAGCCGGATATCAATCAGACGGGGCGTCGGCAGATTCTGAATGTCGATTCCGTCACCGAGCCATGGTTCCAAGAGCTGAGCCAGCTGCTTGTCTGTCAGGGCGCGGACATGTTCGACCTCCGGCAGCCCCTTCAAAAACTCAATCGTCTTTTGCAGATGTTCCTGCGTCTCTTTTTCGGCTTTTTCCTGATCGGCATGATTAACCGGCATAACCTGCACCGTGACCGACCCCAGAATACTCTCATTCCAGGCGTTGAGCATTGAGTTGATTGAAAGCACGCCGGCCAGAGTCACCGCAAACAAAAAAACGGCAATAGAAATCATGACCTTCAGAAAAATCCCCGAAGTATCATCCTTGAGCGGCAGCTCCTGTTTTCTGTTAATCAGAGGGTCATTACTGATCATATTATTCTCATGCCTCCTCTCAAACCTTCGTTGGGCTGATAGATTCGCAGGTTCCCGTCGCTCAGGTGCAGGCGCGGATAAGCAAAATCGGTAATCAGCTTTTCGCTGTGCGTGGCAATAACCACCGTCGTACCGAGTTTGTTCAGTTCTATAAACAGCTTCATCAGCTTGCGGGCAATATCGCTGTCGACATTTCCCGTCGGCTCATCCGCCAGCAGAATATCAGGTCGGTTGATAACGGCACGGGCAATGGCGATTCTCTGTTTTTCTCCGCCGGAAAGCGTGCTCGCGCGGTCAAACATATGCTTGTCGAGCTCCACCCACTGCAACAGCTCTTTCACTCTTTTTTTCACTTCCCGTTCGCCCATGCCGCACACCCGCAGGGGCAAGGCGACATTGTCAAACGCCGATAAATGGTCAATAAGCCTGAAATCCTGAAACACCACGCCGATTCTTCTGCGCAACAGCGCCAAAGCGTCCCGGTTGGTAAAATTGACATTTTTCCCGAAAACGTTAAGCACGCCGCGGCTGGGCTTTTGCGCCAGATACATCATGCTGAGCAGCGACGTCTTGCCTGCGCCGCTCTTCCCGGTCAGAAAATGGAACGACGCCCGCCTGAGCGACAAATTAATGTCACTGAGCACTTCAGGCCCCAAATCATAGCGGATTCCGACATTTTTCATGTCAATCACAACCGGATCGCCGATATTTGTTGTATTCCTTAACAACGCAAGCACTCCCGAAATAATATTTTCTGCTCATAGATAGCACATAAAAATATTATACTCAATAAAATATTTTTTTCTTTGCT
>CALXTH010000068.1 GCA_944391365.1 uncultured Alphaproteobacteria bacterium
CCTGCCTCTGTCATTGCGAGGAGGACTTCGTCCGACGAAGCAATCCATAATAAAAATAAATTAGCAATATTTTCCTCCCCTGTAGATATAGGGGAGGTTAGGAGGGGTGTGATTAATTCTGATACAGCTAATCAGCACTCACCCTCCCTGTCCCTCCCTATACAACAGGGAGGGAACTCCCGAACAAACCTCGTGCAACTTGTATCAGTCTGCTTCATTACCTACGCGGGGAATTGTGCTGGTGGGGAATATGGCGGGGCGAATACGCCGGATAATTCTTCCGGAGGTACCCCGGGCGGTGGCGGCTCATCCGGCGGAGATAACGGAAACGGCGACGAGCCGGAATGGGAATTGAATAATAAGGAACGCTGCAATAAAGAAGGATATACACTGACCTCTTGCAGCTCCGTCCAAGACCCGGTTAATTTCTGCCCCTACGACAACACCTATTTTGAAAGATGTGAATGCAAACCGAATTTAGTCACCTGCACCAAACCTTACTACGGCGTCGGCGAGAGTTGCGGTGGAAAATATGCCTCCTGCCAACTGGATAATCCCAGAGCCTGCAAAGAGGATGGTTACTCCCAAACCGGCTCTTGCAACTCCGTTCAAAATATCAACCGACGTTGCCCGTATGACGCCAACTACTTTGACAAATGTGTCTGCCGGTCAGACCTTTATACCTGCTCATCTCCGTTACAAGGCGTCGGCACCGCCTGTGGCGGGAAATACGCCAGCTGTCAGTGTCCGAGCTCTTATAAATCCTGCTCCTGCGGCAAAGCTTCCGGAGCTTCTTCCTGCACCTGGGGCGGCTCGACAAAATATTCATCTTGCAAGGCCTGTTGCTCCGACACTTGTCCGTCGGGCTCGAAATCCGTCTCCTGTTCCAGCAGTCAGAACAAAGTCAAAGTCTCAACAACCGAATGCGGATCTGCCTGTTACCAATGCCAAACAATCTCAAGCTCATCCTCGTCATCAAGCTCTGGCAGCTCATCTTCAAGCAGTTCTGGTGGAAGTGACTATCTGTTTTGGTGTTGCGATAGTAACTGTAACTACAGTAATTGCAAAAGCCATGGAGGAACAGACTGCTCCAGCCATTCTTCATGGAAAAAATGCACATCTACCGGAGGCCGACTTGAATTTCGCAGATGTGTCGGCCCTAGCTACGGAGGCGCCGGAGGAACAGGATATGACGGATCAGACTATTATTGCCGTTACTAACATTCCACCCAAAAAACAAACACAAAAAAGGCAGCCTCCTCTGAGGAGACTGCCTTTTCTAATGATAAATTTCCTCCAGCAGCGCCACAATCTTGATAACATTTTCGTTAGCCACGGAATAAAAAATATTCTGCGCCAGCCGCCTGGTCTTCACAATATGTTCCGCCCGCAAAATCGCCAGATGCTGTGACAGAGCAGACTGTCCCAGCCCGACCATTTTTTCAAGCTCATGAACCTTCAATTCACGCTTTGTCAAATAATAAACAATCTCCAGACGTTTTTCATTGCCAAGGGCTTTCAAGAGTCTGGCCCCGCACACAACCGTCAAATCAGTCATAACACACCTCCTTTTACCCCACTAATCTAACACTGTTTTCAAAACAAAGGAGGGAGAATATAACTAATATACATATAGCTTTTAGAATAATAATCATAAGTTCTATATAAAAGTTGCGAAACACAAAGTAATGTATTATCATCAGAAAAAATATTTTAAGTAAGGAGCAGTTTAATGACAACGGAAGAACCTCAGGAACTGAGTTTTGAAGAAGCTCTGGTTCAACTTGAAAATATCGTACGTGAGCTGGAAAGCGGCCGGATAAAACTTGATGACGCCGTCACCGCCTATGAAAAAGCCGTCACATTAAAAAAATTTTGTGAACACAAACTTCATGCCGCACAATTGAAAATCGAAAAAATCGAACTCTCTCCGGACGGCAGTCTTCAAACTGCCCCGCTTGACAAAACGGAAGAATAGCCATGAGCATGACATTCAAAGAAGCACTCGCCTCATATACTGAAGAATTCAACACCCGCCTGCCCGAGTTTTTTCCCTTGAGCGGAAAGCCGGAAGGCCGCGTCGTTGAAGCAATGAAATATTCGGTAATGAACGGAGGAAAACGACTGCGACCTTTTCTTGTTAACGAGACCGGAAAACTCTTCGGCAAAAGTTTTGAAGAAACATTGCGCCCCGCCGTTTCTCTGGAATGCCTGCACAGCTATTCACTGATTCACGACGACCTCCCCGCAATGGATAATGACGATCTCCGCCGCGGCAAACCCACCTGCCACAAAGCCTTTGATGAAGCCACGGCGATTCTCGCCGGAGACGGGCTTCTGACTTATGCTTTCGAGATTCTCTCCGACCCCAAAACCAACCTTTCGACAGAAATCCGCCTCAGTTTAATGGCTCTGCTGTCAAACGCCGCCGGTGCCTTTAACGGAATGGTTGCCGGACAAATGCTTGACCTTTATGCCGAACGCGCACCGGAAAATAACTCAGAAACCATGATTAAACATATTGAAGAAATGAAAACCGGCCGGTTGATTCGCTATGCCTGTGAAGCCGGAGCCGTTTTGGGCGGAGCCTCTCCCGCGGAGCTGCAAACTCTTTCCGATTATGCGCGCAAAATCGGCATTGCCTTCCAAATCGCCGACGATATTCTTGATGTTGAAGGAGAACAGGCGCTTGTCGGCAAAACCCTCCACAAAGATGCCGCACAGGGAAAAATGACTTTCGTCAGCCTTTATGGATTAGACAAAGCCAAACAGCTGGAACAAACCTGCATTGATGAAGCCAAACAACTCCTGACCCGGCAGTTCGGAACAAAAGCACAAACCCTCTGCGCCCTCGCTGACTTCATCATCACCCGAAAATATTAAAAAAACAAACAGAATGCTGCCAATACCTGGCAGCATTCTTTATAACAAATACCCCGACAATTATTCTGCTGAAATAACAGGACGAACATTAAATGAAACATTATTCATATTCGACCATTCATCGGCATCCCCAAATTCCATATTCACAATAACGCCATAACTACCGTCTACATCAGAGCAACCTCCGACTGTTTCCCCTCGATCCGTAGTACAAAACCCGTAAAAATCTCCGCTCCAATAATAATCATTCAACAACCTCTCACCCCCGTTTTTATCCAATAAACCATAAACATATGTTCTATTCTGATAAAGTTGTTGAAGTTCCCTCTGACTTGGAAGTCTTCCCGGATTTCCACAAAAAGAATAACTCATCTCCCTTGCTTCAGCTCCTGTCATTGCCCCCAAATCATCCATTGCAACATAAACAGACAAAGAAAGAACACCTATAATCTTTCCGTTACAACAATAATAAGAACCATTTGGACCATCCGCCCTGTCTAAACAAGAAGCAAACGACGCTCCTCCTGACGACGAACCTGCATCTCCGCCGGAAGAAGAACTATTTTTATCACAGGTTCCGGTATAACTGTTCCAGGTATAGTCGGACATACAGCGACAGGTGGTGTATTTTCCGTCACAGGCCGTTCCAGAACCACCGGAAATACCGGTATTGTAAGAGGGCGTGCATTCATATTTATAAGAGCTGTCGCATTCCGGTTCGTCTTTTTCGCACGTTCCGGTAAAAATATTCCAAGTATAACCATACCAACAGGTACAGGAAATATATTTTCCGTTGCAGGACGTCCCTGCTCCGCCACTAATATGGTTGCTGTAAGAATAAATGCAGTCGTAGCGATAATTCGGGCCGCAAATTGATTCACAACTGTTGGTCTGACTGTTCCAGACATAATCTCCCTCACAACCGCAGCGTTGATATTTTCCGTTGCAGGCGGAACCTTCACCACCCAGGATGTGGGTGTATGAACTGGGGATACAATCGAGGTCAAACGCCGGGTCGCAGCTGATGTCGCAGGTGCCGGTTGAGGCGTTCCAGGTGTAGCCGCTCATACATTTGCAGGATTTGTATTTTCCGTCGCAGGCCGTGCCTCTACCGCCCGAGATATGACCGGTATAATTATATGTGCAGGCGTATTTATAAGCGGAATCGCACTGAGCTTTATATTTGGTGCCGCTGCAGCTGTTGCAGCTCGCGCCTTTGACATAACCGGTCGGCAAGTTACCCGCGGTATAAGGATAATCCGAGCAGAGTTTGCAACATTCTTTATACAGGCCGTTGCATGCTTCACCCTTGCCCTGCTGGTCGTTTCCAATACAGGTTTTGTTATATTCCGGGGCGCAGGTGTTTTCGCAATATTCATGGCAGGAGCTGTCATAGGGACAGCTTCCGACGGGTTTGGTGCCGCCCGGGCAGGGTGTGCAGCTGTAGCCCTCCTGTTCACAACGGTTTTCATTGTCCAAGCTCCAATCATCCCCGCCGCCGGGAGGCGTTCCACCGGAGCTTTCTGTTCCCGCACCGCCGTAGATGTTTCCCGAACATTCTCCCGTATCCGAAATAAAACAGACCGACGCGACCTGAGGCAGGTCGATCCCATCGGTTTGCTGTTGGTTGATTGGGACAAGCTGGCGCAGCTTGACCCGGTCGGTTAGCGGTTGAGAAATTGGGGTATGAAACGCACTGCGTGCGCCTTGTGCCGTTGTCGGGTTAAGTAAATTAGCTGTGTCATCGCGAGCGGATAATAATCCGCGTGGCGATCCATTAAAATAAGATTGGATTGCCGTGTCGGACGAAATGTGTGGAGCAGGCTGGACTGCAGCAAGGTGTGTGTGATGATGTGAGGAACGGCCGATGTGTGAAGAAGCCGCTCCCCTGCAGATAGATGTAGACTCTGCCGCCCTGCCCGTCGTATAACCTCCGGGATAAAATGACTGATACAATGACGCAAACGAACTATCCGCACTCATTAAGGTCAAACACGTCGCGGACAGCAGACATACTGTTCTTATATTCTTCATAATACCACCTCAATTATACTTATCTCCACGACTCCTATTATATCAAAAAATAAAATTGTTGTAAATAGTAAATTTTCCCAAACGACCAAAAAATATTGCAAATTTAAAATAAAAAAACCCCGGCTAAGCCCGAGATTCTCTGAAAAACAAACATAAAAAAGGGGTGCTGAAACACACCCCTCATTTTTTCGATAATAAAGAGAACCTAGTTTCCGGCTCTGATATTATCAATTTCAGACTGAATAACATTTTCGTCAATCGTCTGCAGCATCTTGCCGTTAAGGATCAAAGCCGGAACACCGTTAACCTGAATCTTTCCGGCAAGTTCATTAAAGCCGCTCATCGCATCACTAACCTTGGAAGAATTAA
Organism: uncultured Alphaproteobacteria bacterium; assembly: GCA_944391365.1. GTDB lineage: Bacteria > Pseudomonadota > Alphaproteobacteria > RF32 > CAG-239 > HGM16780. The sequence goes on from CALXTH010000068.1 coordinate 5,287, forward strand.
TGTCAGCTTTATACTTTTCCATATCCAATCCCAGATTGCTTGCTGCCGCATCAATGCTTTCCTCGGTCATCGGCCCTTCCATTTCAAACAAAGCCGTATACATCTCGGCATATTTTCCCTGTTCACCGGCAGACAAAGCAGCTTTCGCAGCATACTGTGAAACCGGAGAAACAAAAGCCAGAGACTTAACCATCACTTTGACATCCGGATTCTTGGCAATAATATTCTTCAAAGCCGGATACAATCTGTGGCAGAACCCGCAGGAATAGTCAAAGAATTCAACCAACATGATTGAACCGTCCGGATTACCGATAACCGGCGTATTCGGATCATTGTTAATAGCATCAAGATTATCCGAAATCATTTTCTGCGCATCGGCCAGAGCCTGCTCTCTCATCTTCTGCTCATACTTCTGCATGGCATTAATAATAATCTCCGGATTATTATTCAGAGTTTCCTCCACGCTCATCGCCGCGGCCGGCGCTTCCGAAGAAGAAACCGGAGAAACCGAAGACGTTCTGAAGCTCATAATCACAGCGGCGGCGGACAAGACCAGCGCCGCTAAAGATATATAAAGAGAACCGTTTTTATTCATTTTGATATCCTTAAACTAAAAGCAAATTAAATAAACACATATAATCTAACGGATAACAAATATATTGACAAGGTAAAAATAATATTTATTTGCTGATAAAATCATGATTTGCTACGAATTTATTAATAAATTTGTAATATACTGACCGGAAATGATAAAAACAGGGAACAAAAAAGAATGTTTGGAATAAAAATATCGTTGTTTTCGGGCGCCAAAACACTGGAAACCAAAATCGACAGCTTCCACGACAAAGTCATTGACGCGGCAATGATGTTCAACAAATCAATAACGACTTACCTCACGGAAGGACGCAGCGAAAATTTCAAGAAACACAACAAACAGCTCCGCCAGATTGAACACGACGCCGACCAGCTCCGTCGCGATATTGAAAACCGTCTTTACACCCAAAACCTCATCCCGGACTTGCGGGCAGATGTGCTTGAACTCGTCGAAAACCTCGACAAAGTCATCAACCGCTTTGATGAGGTATCCTACCAGTTTTATATCGAGCGCCCCGAAATCCCGGAAATTTACCATGTCCGCATCACCGAACTGGTCGGACAGGTCACTGAATGCGCTGAAAACATGAGCATCGCCTCCCGGTCATTTTTCCGTAATTTCAGCTCTGTGCGCGACTTTTCGCAAAAAGTCTATTTTCTGGAACATGAAACAGACTTAAGCTCCGGCCACCTAAAAGAAAGCATCTTCGATTCGGACATGCCGCTGGCCAACAAAATCCAGCTCAGTACTTTAATTGACGAAATCGAAAACATCGCCGACCTGGCTGAAGATTGCGTCGACGAACTGTTGATTTTCACCATTAAGCGGGACATCTGATGGATCTGTTGTTTCTTTTCTTTTTAAGCAGTGGACTGTTTCTGGGCTGGTCACTCGGCGCCAATGACGCGGCCAACATTTTCGGCACCGCGGTCGGCAGCAAAATGCTCCGTTTCAAAACCGCCGCAGTCGTTTCCTGCCTGTTTATCATCATCGGTGCGGTTTTTGCCGGCGGTGGCACCAGCGCCACCCTGAACGAGCTCGGTTCGGTCAATGCGCTCGCCGGGGCATTCATGGTTGCCCTGTCAGCGGCACTGACCGTCTATTGGATGGTCTCATCCGGACTTTTGGTTTCCACCTCACAGGCCATCGTCGGCGGCATTATCGGCTGGAACCTGTACAGCGGTTATGAAACAGACATCGGAATCTTGTCCACGATTGTCAGTTCCTGGATTCTCTGCCCGCTGCTGAGCGGAGGCATCGCCGTCATTGTCTACCTGATTATCAAAAACATTCTGCATTTTTCCCATATCCACCTCCTCCGTCAGGACAGTTATCTCCGCTGCGGCTTGTTGATTATCGCCGCTTTCGGAGGCTATGCGCTCGGCGCCAACAATATCGCCAACGTCATGGGGGTTTTTGTGGATTCCAGCCCCTTTCAGAGCATTTACATTGACGGCTGGTATTTCAGCAAAACCCAGATTTTGTTTCTGCTTGGCGCATTAGCCATCTGCATCGGCATTTTCACCTATTCGCAAAAGACAATCAAAACCGTCGGCAACAACCTGATGTCCATGACCCCGACCATTGCCTGGATTATCGTTTTTTCCCAATCGCTGGTCCTGTTTTTATTTGCGTCCCAAAGTCTGAAAGAACTTCTGATGGAACACGGGCTTCCCTCTCTGCCGCTGGTTCCGGTTTCAAGCTCTCAGGCCGTCATCGGCGCCATCATCGGCATCGGCCTGGCCAAAGGCGGCCGCAACATCAGCTGGAGCACCATCGGCAAAATCATCATCGGCTGGATCGCCACACCGCTGATTTCCGCCGCCCTGTGTTTCATCTCCCTCTTCTTTCTTGAAAACGTCTTTCAGCAAAAGGTCTATATGTAAAACCAAACAGCATTCCTCTTATACGACACAAGCCCCGCCATTAACCGGGGCTTTCCCTTTCTGTACTGCCGGATAAATCCGCCCTACTTACCGACATTCAGTTTCAAATTGTTCCACCCGCTGCTTTGCTTTGGCTCCGGCGCGGGAGCAGGTGCAGACTCAGCCTCTTCCCAGTTGCGGATCGGTTGATTTTTATTCTGCTCCGCCACCATCTTCTGCTGGGATGTACTCTGCGGCACCCCGATCGGCAGCAGCTGGTTGAGCAGCGCCGGTGATGTAAAAGGCACGGTCTGCCCTTTGAACGAGTCAACCATCACATCCAAAATCTCCGCGCCCGGCTTAAAATTATAGGCCTTAACCTTGCCGCCGTAAAAAATCGCAATTGAATGACACGGCGCTGAAATCAGCACATCCGTCGCATCAATCCCCTTGACAAAACGCAGCATCAGCTTTGGCTTAATCACACATTGCTCAGTCGTATTAAAATCAATATTCCCGCTGTTGGCAAACAACTGTTCTTCAATCATGGTTTTCAGCTCCGGATTCAACACGCCGCAAAACCCGGTCAGCGCCATGCCGTTAATCGTATAGCCGCTGTAATCATTCGGACGATTCGCCACCTGATAACAAAACACCTGCTCCGCCCCGGTAATATTGTCAATCGCACTTTTCCCGATTGAATCGGTAATCGTCCCTAGCACCTTTACCTGCGACTGAGCCTGCCGCCGCCACGCACCGCTCTCCTGCTGAAAAGACTGCACTCCTTCCCGCACGGTTCCGCTCTGTGCCTGCGCATTGCCACACAACACCGCCGCCACACCGGCAATCAGACAAAATCTTTTCAACATATAACTGCTCCTCATTCCGTCAAAGACCTGCTTTTATATTACCAAAAACAAAAATCAAATCCAGCAAAAAAGACATACATCCAAATCTATCAACAAAAAATACGCCGGAAACAAAAGCCCCGGCGCATTTTTCTCAAAGTCCTCCGTTTACCACGGATCATAATAATTCAGATCCGGATCATTCAGACGTTTAACATAATCGGTGTCTTTCGTCCATCCCTGCCTGAAGTTATTCAGCTGGTCATACTTATCGACCAATTCATCGGAATAACGGGTATTACCGCGGTCAAAATAACAATAGACCGTCACATAAGCCTCCAGCTGACGTTTCAAAACCGGAAACAGATTCCAGATAACCATCTGGTTTGCCGGCGTTCCGCTCGGTTTATCCACTTCACCACCCAAATCATCAATATAATCCTTGAAATAGGTGTACGGATACATAAAGCCCATAATCGCGCTCCAGCCTAAAAAGTCCTCTTTCTGTCCGTGCGGATACACATTGGCGCGCAGCCAGGTGCTCTTCTGGAAATACAATGGGGTCGGATTCTCCGGATCAGAAGGATTGTACGGATAACTCGGTGTCCACAAATCCTGCCGCTTATTGTGCAGCACACCCGGCACACCGGCCTGCCCCATGGCCCAGCCGGCAGGCGTAATCGTCACCACGCGGGCATATCCCGGCGGACACTGCGGCGCCGGAATAATCCCCAGCCACGGTGATGTCCAACAGGTATGGTTGCTGCAGCTTTTTCCGTGTGCCTCTTTCGCAACCACACTGGAACCTGATTTTTCAACCTTCAGTTTTCCCCAATACGGCACCTCTTCATTATAGGTATTGTCCACCACATAAATACCTTTATTGATAAAGTCCGGCAAAATATCGCTCAGGCGCGAACCACCGCGGGTTGTCAGCTTAATATCATGCATCACGGACGTATAAGCCGGATTAACCTGATACGCATCATACGCGACAACACCATTTGCCGAATAACCGGTATCATTTGTTCCCGCCGGCAAAGCATCGGACTCCAGCTCCCGGTTATCAACAAAGCGGTCAGCCTTGATATATCCGGCATCCAGTTTGTTCCCATCTGAATCACGTTGCCCGGCAATCGATTCAATTTCCAAAACACCCTTGCGGATATGCACCGACCCTTTCTCCGTCGTATCATCATTGCTGATAGACAACAACGCTCCGGCGCCATCTTTCATAAAGTGAACATAATCATCATCGGTTTCCACCTGACGGACTGCTCCGGTATCAACAATAAACGAACCGGATTGCACCATGGTCCGTTTCACCGTCGGACTGTTTGCATCCGTGTCATCCAGCACACCCTCATCAATTACAAATTGCGGTGTGTCTGAAGCTCCACCGTTGCGGCCACCATCCACGCCGTCCGTATCAAATTCAAACCGCCCCTGCGTAATATGGAACTCATCGGTCGGCCCTGCCCAGATATGGCTGTTCGCCGGATTACCGTCGGCCCACTGTGCGGTAAACCCGAAATAATCATTGCCACTATCCGACCAATCACTCCCCAGCAAACCACCATACAGTGTTTTAGCCTTAAAGTTATCCGACTTCAGCTCGCCCTCAACCGTCAGGTTACCACCGATTGTCACATTCTTGGCAAAATTTGCATCCTCGGCAACATCAAGCGTATTATTGATAACAGTCGGCCCGTTCAATGTTGTATCCCCGTCAACAGTCAGATTTCCGCCGACATGTACATTCTTCCCAAAATCAGCATCTCCGTTCACATTAAGCGTGTTATTAATCGTTGTCGGTCCGTTCAGCGTCGTACTGCCGTTCACCGTCAGATTCCCGCCGGTTCCGTCATCACCGCCGAGCACCGTGTCTCCGGTCACATTAAAGTTGTTATTAACCGTTGTCTCCCCGCCGATGGTCGTGGTCCCGTCGATAATTGTATTTCCGCCAATCGTCGTATCTCCGGTCACTCCCAGACCACCGCCGACCGTCGTATCCCCGGCAATATTGGCTGAACCGTCGACCTTCGCATTACCCATCGTGGCATTACCGCTGGCATCGACCTCAAAACCGCCGCCGGCCGCATTAAACGACCCGTCATCACCGTTTACGGTAAAGTTACCGTTGCCGACATCAATACCGCCCTTGTTGATTTCCAACCCGGCCTCACCGGGAGCCAAACCATTACCCTCAACAATCAGCTTGTTAATACCATCAATATTATTATCCCCCATGTGCAGCGTTGTTTCCATGGTGTTCAAATCCGGCCGCCCCGGATACTCTTTCCGGTACAACACATTCTCATTCAGACTGCTGCCGTCAGAAATCGGCTGAATTGACGACGTAATAATCGCCCCGTCGGCAACCGCACCTGTCAAACCGAACGTATTTTGAATTCCGTCAATATGCCAAACACCCTGCACACCGTTGGCATCGCCTTCCTGAGCATAACCGCCGTTGCTCCCGATCATGGAGGCAATCCGCGATGCCCTGAGCATCGGCAAATCACCTTTAGGATCGGCAATCACAAACCCCGTCAGGCGTGAAACATCCTTCTTTGTCGTCGTCCCGTCATCATTCGGCGATTCGACCTCTGCCGTTTTCCGGGCAATCGCCACCCGGTAGCCGTCAAAAGTCCGACTTCCCTGAATTGTCCCGTCACCCTTGATAAAACCATACGGCAGATAATCACACAAATGCCCGACTTCAATAACCTGATAAGCCTCATCTTTTGTCATA
>CALXTH010000069.1 GCA_944391365.1 uncultured Alphaproteobacteria bacterium
TCACGACACATTGCCCAAAAGCCAAAACCGGAAAGCAGGACAGAGATGTCCCTAAGAGTAAAAATTTAAGATTATTCATCACACACACATCCTTCTTTTGATATTAAAAGAACGCTCGCACCATTGAAACGAGGTGCGAGCAGGATGTTCACAAGCTGTATGAATGTAAACAGCTCCGATGTATTCATTCTATAACCGAAGCCATAAAATTTATTAGACCGGCATCCTGCCCACATAAGACAGAAGCCAGCATATTGTTTTTAAGTCGTCATGCTAAAAACGACTACATTCATAAAGGGTTGTGACACCCTGGTTGGTCTATATCGACCAACTAAAAGTATTTTATCATAACAAACGTTAAAAATCAATATACATTTAGGTGAGAATCACGGACTTCAGATTTTCAAGGTGACCCTTAGATGATTTAGGGGCGCTTGGGGCAGGAGGGATGCAGACATTCATTTTTGAAAAAAAATTAAACCGGAAAAAAATTTTTATTGCAATTTTTCGGGAAATACCTTAAATGATATATTAAAATATTTAAAACACAAATGATAAAGTTTAAGGATTTTCTTATGTCAAATCAGCCTCTTGTATCGGTTTTTATTCCTTATTATAATGATGAGAAATTTTTAAAAACCGCAATAGATGCTGTTTTGGCACAGACTTATACGAATTTTGAGTTGGTTTTGCTTAATCATGCGACAACAGATTCCTGCCGTGAAATTGCTCATTCTTATACGGATCCCAGAATCCGGCATATTGATATGCCTTTCAATCTCGGTGGCGGTTCCGGCGTTTTGATGGCTGAATTTTTGAAAACAGCTCAGGGGAAATACGTTAAATTTCTATGTGCCGATGATATTCTGCGGAAAACCGGTCTGGCTGATCTGGTTCAATATATGGAGGCGCATCCCAATATTGATTTTGCTTTCGGTAATGCGGCTTATGTTAATCAGGACGGTAAAAGTCTGAATGCAGACTGGTTTTCGTCCCGGGAATATTTTTCAACCCAAAACAGCGAAGTCGATTGTATTCGTCTGTATGCTGAAGGGCAGAGCTTTTTGCCTTATGTCAGCAATATTGTCAAACGGGAGATTCTGTCACATATCCGCTTGAATAAAACTTTTATTATGATGTTTGATATGTCCTTATGGCTTTCACTGCTTTGCAAGGGATATAAAATCGGCTATTGCGACCGGATTGTGGTTGACTATCGTATTCATGACGAACAGGTTTCAGCTTTGACCAAAAAAGACATTTCCAGTCAATTATGTTTTTTTGAATGGCCATTGTTTTGGGAAACCCTGCTTACGATTGACCATATTGAGCTCTGTCAGCAAATATGGCCGAATGATCCTTATGTTCGTCGATTGGAAAATGTTGAAGATATTCCATTTGCCGTTGCTCATGCATTGTTTGATCAATTACGTCCATATCCCTATGTTTTTATCTCCAAACTGCTTCATGACGAGCAGCAACGCCTGCATTTGGAAAAAGTTTTCGGTTATGGGATTAAAGAGTTGCGTGATGATTGCCGCAAAGATTATTCCGGTATAAAAAAGAAGAAAAAGATTTCCCGTTTTAAATCCTATAAGACGCATATTTACAGCAGTTCAGCCAAAAACCTCGGACTGGGGGCGCTTGCTTTTTTGATGTTGCGGCGACTGGGACAGATTCTTACTTTTTCTGAATTACGAAAACCCAGACCTAAGAAAAAATTTTCATTATAGTTTTAACTTATGCAGAATCAAAAAGAGTTCGCTTTGGGCGAACTCTTTTTTTGGTCATACCGAAAAAAATATTAGTCGGCGTTTTTGGCTTCTTCACGTGCTTTGGCCGCTGCTGCCAGGTCATCGGCAATACGAGCCGAACGACCGCGCAGAGCCCGCAGGAAGTACAATTTTGCGCGGCGGACTTTACCAATACGCGAAACTTCGATTTTAGCGACATTCGGAGAATACAGCGGGAAAACACGTTCCACACCTTCGCCAAAAGAAATTTTTCTGACGGTGAAAGAAGAATTCAGACCATCATTTTTACGGGCAATGCAAACGCCTTCATAAATCTGAATACGTTCTCTGTCGCCTTCCTTAACTTTGGTGTGAACTTTCAAGGTATCACCCGGTTTGAAGTTCGGAATATTTTTTCCTTCTGTGAGCTTGGAGATTTGCTCTTTTTCAATGTTTTCAATAATGTTCATCAGTTTTACCCTTTTCTGTTTTTCTATTTATATACCTAAACCTTTTTGGAATCAAGATATTTCTGATACAGGTCAGGCCGTCTTTCTCTGGTTATTTCCAAGGCTTTGTCATGCTGCCAGGCGGCGATATTCTGATGGTGTCCACTCAGGAGCATGTCCGGAACCTTACGCCCTTCCCATTCAATCGGCCGCGTGAACTGCGGATGTTCAAGCAATAGGTATTCAAAGCTTTCATCTTTGAGCGAGGCCTCATTTCCCAAAACACCGGGCAGAACCCGTATGACTGCATCCAACATAATCAGCGCCGCCTGCTCGCCGCCGGTCAGGATGTAATCGCCGATGCTGATTTCTTCAATTGAAAAGGCCTCAAGCACCCGCTCGTCAATTCCCTCAAAACGACCGCAGACAATTGTCAGGTTGTCTTCTTTGCTCAGTTCCCGGACTTTGCTCTGGGTAAGGGGTTTGCCCCGCGGGCTCATATAAATAATACGCCCGCCCCCGTATTCGGCATTTATTGCCCGGCCGAGGACATCTGCCCGCATAATCATCCCCGCACCACCGCCACAAGGCGTGTCATCAACGGAAGCATGTTTATCCAGCGCATAATCCCTGATATTAACGGTTTCCAACGACCAAATTCCTTCGGTCTGAGCCCGTCCGGTTAAGGAATATTGCAGAAATCCGGGAAATATCTCCGGGAAAATCGTAAAGACCTTAACCTTCATTTTCACTGCTTTCAGCGTCAATCAAATTCAACTGAGTGGATTCAACAATAATATAGCCTTCTTTGACATTCACTTCGGGAACAAAAGCTTTGGTAAACGGAAGCATATTCTGTCGGCCGCTGCCGTTTTCTTTTATTTCAATGACATCCCCCGCGCCAAAATTATAGACACCGACGACCTCCCCCGCCTCACTGTTGTCTGCGGCCAGCAGGACTCTGAGCCCAATCAAATCTTCAAGATAATATTCGTCATCATCCAGTTCGGGAAGAACATCTCTTGAGATATAAAGCCCGGTGCCTTTCAGCCCTTCAGCGGCTGTTCGATCATCAACGCCAGCGATTTTGACCCGCAGGAGTTCTTTGGAATGTCCGGTGACTTTAAGACGATAGGTGTGTTTGCCACTTTGATCCGTGACCGGACCATAACGGTCTATATCGGTATCAACCGCGGTAAAGCTTTTGACCTTAACCTCGCCTTTGATCCCGTGTACACCGACAATTATGCCCAGGCAAACTTTGTCTTTCGTCGTCATTGAAAATTCCCGTTGATAAAAGCCTGTCAAAATAACCCAAAATTATTATTCGGCAGAAGAGTTTTCTTCAGCGGCAGCTTTGGCGGCTTCAGCGGCAGCTGCGGCTTTCTCTTCTTTTTCTTTCATTCTTTCAACTGCTTTGGCCTTCGGTGCAGATTTCTTCGGCTGTTCATGCAGTTTCGGTGCGGCACACAGACCAAGAGTGGCAAAAAGCTTTTGCAATCTTTCAGTCGGCTGGGCACCTTTGGAAAGCCATGATTTTACTTTTTCAGCATCCAGAACCAGTCTTTCAGCGTGGTCTTTCGGCAACAGCGGATTATATGTGCCGAGCTTTTCGATGAAACGGCCATCGCGAGGAGCTCTCTGGTCTGCTGCAACGATACGATAAAACGGGCGTTTTTTTGAACCGCCACGGGATAATCTAATACGAACTGCCATTTTTATTCCTTTCTCTATAATTAAAACCAAAAACTTCCGTCTAACGGCTAAAACGGAAATCTTCTTCCTTTGCCGCCGGGAAACCCCATGCCTCCAAGCGGATTTTTTCCCATCATCTGAGCGGCCAAACCCTTCATTCCGCCGAGTTTGCCCATTCTCTTCATCATGGTGGACATCTGCTCATAGGATTTGAGCAGTTTGTTTACATCATGAACATCAACGCCCGCTCCGGCCGCAATGCGTTTTTTGCGCGAAGCTTTGATGATGTCCGGGTTACGCCGCTCCTCTTTGGTCATGGAGAGGATAACAGCTTCCTGTTTTTTTATCAGATTGTCGCCGACACCGGCTTGTTCAATCTGACTTCTGAATTTAGACAAACCGGGAATCATTCCGATAAGGCCTCCCAGACTGCCTAACTTCTGAACTTGTCTGAGCTGGGCGAGCATATCTTCAAGGTCAAATTTTCCTTTCAACATTTTCTGCGCCATTTGCTCGGCTTCTGCCCGGTCGATTTTCTCCATCGTCTTTTCGACCAGAGAAACCACATCGCCCTGCCCTAAAATCCGACCGGCAAGACGATCCGGGTGGAACACTTCAAATTCTTCAATTTTTTCACCGGTTCCCAAAAATTTTATCGCGACACCGGAAACCATTTTCATTGACAACGCCGCACCGGCTCGGGAACTTCCGTCAATGCGGGTCAGCACAATGCCGGTCAGCCCGACTTTTTCATTAAATTCCCGGGCAACATTACAGGCATCCTGCCCCATCATCGAATCGGCCACGAGCAGAGTCTCAACCGGCTGTGCCAGCTTTTTGACTTCGACAACCTCATTCATCAGCTCATTATCGATGTGCAAGCGGCCGGCCGAATCCAGAATAATCACTTCATAGCCGCCGTTTTTGCCTTCTTTCAGCGCCCGGCGGGTAATTTCCAACGGCTTTTCGCCTTTGATTATCGGCAAAGAAGCAACGCCGATTTTTTCAGCCAGCTGGGCCAGCTGTTCCTGAGCGGCGGGACGGTAAACATCCAGAGAGGCAAGCAGGACTTTCTTTTGCTTTTTCAGCTTAGCGGCAATTTTTGCGGTACTGGTGGTTTTGCCGGAACCCTGCAGACCGACCATCAGGATACAGGCCGGCGGCACGGCATTCAAATTCAGCCCTTCATCTTCACTGCCCAGAAGTCTGACCAGTTCATCGTGGACAATTTTCACCACCATTTGTCCCGGTTTTACAGACTTGACAACTTTTTCTCCCAGAGCCTGTTCTCTGACTTGTGCAATAAAGCTTTTGACAACCGGCAGAGAGACATCAGCCTCCAAGAGCGCAACACGAATCTCCCGCATTGCCTCATCAATATCTTTTTCATTAAGTACGCCGCGCGATGTGATTTTCGCAAATGCGGAACTTAATTTATCGGTTAAACCGTCAAACATTCCTCATACCTATAAACCATTGCACGACAGTGGGCGAAAACTCGCTGACTGCCGGCACCCCGCAGAAGTGTATACTTTAGCTCTAAGGGATTTATCCTGTTATATCTGAGAAAGGTATAAAGATAAAAAAGGCAAGAGTCAAGCTTTTTGTGATAAAAAAGTTCAGCCCGACAAAATAATGACTTGTTTTTATTTGAAAAAGGTGTATATTGTCTTTGTTTTTATATTATTGTTTAATTAAAATTACGGTTATGGCAACATTTATTTCAGGAGCCGTTTTGTTTCTTTTAGCGGCACTGGGGGTGGCAAATTTGCTTTTCCCCTCAACAGCTTGTGGCGAATGTGAAAAAGAATTAAAATGATTTTCTTTTGTCGCCGGGCAAATTTTACTGTTCATTATTCTGCAAGAAAGCCTGTTTTTTTCCGCTTTAATCCGGCGGGCATGACAGGCTTTTTGCTTATTTTAAGCACTACCGTTTTATGGTTCGGCCGTCTTTCTGTATAAAATTAAAAAAAGTTCTTGCAAGATAAAATATTTGCGTTATCTTGTCTTTTGTTTGGACGGGCGAGTATAGTTCAATGGTAGAACGTGAGCTTCCCAAGCTTATAATGCGGGTTCGATTCCCGTTACTCGCTCCAATTTTGCGAATGCACCTTGTGGGGTGCTTTTTTATTTTCAGCTTTTTAACGCGTTAATAATATTTGAGGCAATATTCTGAGCTTCAGAATCGATGCCGGCGGCTTCAAGTGCCATCTTTTTCAGGCAGGTATTAACAATGTCATTTTTTGCGGTTTCTAAACTTTGGGTAAACAAAGTGCCATTGCGCAGTTTTGTCCGGGCTTCGCTTAAAGCGCAGGCTCGAAACTTTTCTTTTGGGGTGGCGTTGCTGCCGACATTTATCAGTTCATCCAGTTGTGTGCAGGCACTCAGCAAAACGGTTGCGGCCATAATCAGATATTTTATTTTCATGTTATTTTCTTTCATCCTCAAAATAGCTGTACGCCTTGTTGTTCGGCGTAAAATTATACCAAGTTGATTTCTCCCGGCCGGGACTGCTCTGATATCGGAAAGACGGTTGTTTGCAGACATGGTTGTAGTATTCGGCACCAACCAGCATTTTAACCGTCCGGGAGGCGATGTCCGGTGCGGCGTCGGTTATTTCAGAATCTTCGGCCTCAAGGCTGGCGAGGCAAGCCGAGGAGATGACATAGG
>CALXTH010000070.1 GCA_944391365.1 uncultured Alphaproteobacteria bacterium
TATTTATCGTATCATAATAAGGTTTTACCGTAAATCCGCCATAATAACCGCCGGTCAATCCCAAAACCGCATACAGCGGCCCCGGATCCGGACCGGTAAAAGCCCCATAATTCATCCCGTGCGCCAAAAGCTGCGTCCCTTTGCGCGCCGTATCCACCCGCACCAGCGTATGCCCGAACAGCGAAGACGGATTATTCATATAAGCATCGGTAAACAACAACGTGATACCGGATGGCTGCAAATCCGCCACAAATTTCTCATACTCCGTACAAACGGGAAAATCCGCGGCAATCAGTCCTTCTGCCTTCAAATAACGGTAACGAGCCGGAAACAAACAAATTTTATCCTTATCCGTCCCTTTTTCAAACAATTCAATCGTCGCTTTCAGCTCTGCTTCGGGATTTGTCCGTCCGTCTTTGGCCAGATAAAAAGAAGCGCTGTCGATCGTTCCCTCATAACCGCCGAAAAGTTGCGGCCGATAATGCACCAAAGCCAGCCATGCCGGAGCCAACGCCGGATTCTCCCCTGCCCATACACCAAAAGGGAAAAGGCTTAAAACAACAACAATCAAGGAAAAGACTCTTTTCATAAGCTTTACTTACATTTCAAATAATCAAAGCAATAAAACAAGCAACAACTTCAAGATTTTTCTGAGTTATTACAACAACTCAGAACTAAATTCCGAGTAAAAATTAAGGGCGAAAGTACCGCAACCGTACATAAGAGGTACGTGAGGACACTTCCGTCCCGAAATTTCTGTATTAGTAACCCATTGACAACGCTAAAACTGTGGAGAGTGCACCAGATAAAGCGATTTTAACGGCAGCTCTCTCCCCGTTAGACAATCTCCCAAAACTCGGAGAATGAGGTTAATAATAAGAAATAAGGGCGAAAGTACCGCAGCGTACATAAGAGGTACGTGAGGACACTTTCGTCCCGAAATTTCTGTATTAGTAACCCATTATACGAGTTTTTAAGATTTCATAATGTCAAACAAGGCCACAGTCACAGCCACCGCATCAACATTCTCAGAGGAGAAAATATAGGCAAAATTCTGCTGAGACTTCTCACCGAGTTTCTTGCTGTCCACATTCATAATACCGGCCAGAGTGTCAATCGTCTCACCTTCGCCGCGTGCCGCATCCATGGCATACTGTTCCATATTGTTTTCAATAAAAGCCAAAACCATCTTCTGGGTTCCGCCGGTGATTCGTCCGTTCGGATCACAACCTGAAGTACCAAAGGTAATCCCGAAAGTCTGAGTCCCGAACGAACCGTTCGTCGTTGCCGCCAAAATCTGCGGAACACGTCCCTGCTGTCCTCTCCAGGCCATAGACCCGAGGCCGCACCCGGTACTGTCAACCGCTGAAGCATTGGAAGACACAAACATTGCACCGCACAACAAAGATGCCAAAAATAATTTTTTCATCAAAATTCTCCTCTATGATTACAAAAAGAATTACTCATTCACGTTATCATGATAAACTTTATTGTACACAAAAAAGATAATTTTTCTCCACAAAATTTCCCCAACCGGCAATTTTTTGCACAAACCCCTTGCACAATTATTTTTTTGTGCTATAGTCAGAGAATTGAAATTACCTGAATGGCTGTGACCGGTTGATTCCCGTCGCAGTTTAATTTTTCTAACTTTTTTGAAGTAACCGGCGCTAAACCCCACGGTTTAGACCATAGAATTTTTGAGGTGTAAAATGGATAAGTTCCCTTTAACAAAACAAGGCTACACAGAGCTTGAAGCCGAATTGAAAAGATTAAAATCCGAAGACCGGCCAAACATCATCGCCGCCATCGCCGAAGCCCGCTCTCACGGCGACTTGTCGGAAAACGCGGAATACTCTGCCGCCAAGGAAAAACAAAGCTTCATTGAGGGACGCATTCAGGAGCTCGAAGCAGTCATCAGCCGGGCCCAGGTCATTGATCCCTCTCAGAACAAAGGCAGCGTGATTCGTTTTGGCGCAACCGTTGTCGTCGTTGATGAAGCCACCGACGAAGAGAAAAAATATCAGATTGTCGGCGACTACGAAGCTGACATTGAAAAAAACAAAATTTCACTGTCCTCCCCGCTGGCCAAAGCCCTGATTGGCAAAGAAACCGGTGATATTGCCGAATATATGGCTCCGGGCGGCAAAAAATCCTTTGAAGTTTTAGATGTAATTTATCAATAAAAAAATCATTTGAAATTTGCTTTAAAAAGGTTATAAATAAAGCCGGATAAAACCGGCTTTATTTTTTTCAGGAGTAAAAAAACATGTCTGACAACAAAACCTCATTACTCATCATCGGCTCCGGCCCCGCCGGTTATACTGCCGGAATCTATGCCGCCCGCGCCGGCCTGAACCCTTTGCTGGTTTCCGGCCCGCAGATTGGCGGCCAACTAACCCTGACAACAGAGATTGAAAACTTCCCGGGTTTTCCCGAACCGGTTTCCGGCCCGGAACTGATGGACAAAATGCGTGAACAGGCTCAAAATGTCGGGGTCAAAATCATTGAAGACAAAATCATTGAGGCTGACTTATCCGCCCGCCCGTTCACCTGCCGGTCAGAAACCGGTCAGACCTTCAAAGCTGACAGCATCATTATTTCAACCGGAGCCTCAGCCCGGTGGCTTGGACTGGAAAGCGAAAAAAATTTTCTGGGATTCGGTGTTTCCGGCTGTGCAACCTGTGACGGATTTTTCTATCGTAACAAAGACGTCGCCGTCATCGGCGGCGGCAACACAGCAGCCGATGAAGCCCTGTACCTGACCAACTTTGCCCGTTCAGTCACACTGATTCACCGCCGCGATTCTCTGCGTGCCGACCAAACCATGCAGGACAGACTGTTTAACAATCCCAAAATCAAAATCGAATGGAACAGCGTCGTCAGTGAGTTTCTGGGAACGGATACCCCCAAATCTCTGACCGGACTGAAATTGAAAAACGTCAAAACCGGCGCTGAAAAAGAACTCAAAATCGACGGCGCTTTTGTCGCCATCGGCCATCATCCCAACAGCGAATTGTTCAAAGAATGGCTTGACATCGACAAAGAAGGCTACATCATCACACCGCCAAACAGTTGCAAAACCAAGGTCAGCGGCGTTTTTGCGGCCGGAGATGTCAAAGACCCGTTGTATCGTCAGGCTGTTGTTGCCGCCGCCTCCGGTTGCATCGCCGCTCTTGAAGCGGAAAAATATCTGAACGAACTGAAAAAACAATAATTCCTCAAGGCCCGGCTTTCCGCCGGGCCTTATTTTTTTCTCTTTTTTTATCTCACCACGACACCAGCACCGGCCGGACATAGTAATTGGTACTGGTGGCGTGGTAGCGGATACCATCCACATTGCCATCAGACATACTCACGATGTAGAAGTTGTACTCTCTGGTGCCGTAGGTAGACGACCAATACCGCTTTTCGGCCAATTTTGTACCTCTATTTATCTGCAATAAGCTATTCAATAAAGACTTATTATCATACATTGTAAGTAACTGGTCTTTGGAAGGCAATGTTCCTTTAAGGTTACCACAAAAACTATAATTCTGGCAGCTGCTGTTCGCACTGTCCCTGTTCATAGAGCCCAAATCTTTCATCGCAACATAAAAATCCATCTCTGGCGCCTTGACCGCTACTACAACTCCATTGCAATAGCATAAATCTCCGACAACGCCATTTAGAATCTCTTTTTGACAACTCCCATCCTTCCACTCATAGCCACTGGCACAGGTACATTGCGTATATTTGTTACCACAGGCAGAGCCTGCGCCACCGGCGTAGCCGGTTCCTGTGCAAGTCAAAGTAAAACCATATTTATTGCAGAATGATTTTT
>CALXTH010000071.1 GCA_944391365.1 uncultured Alphaproteobacteria bacterium
AACGTTGTCGGAGTTAAAGCTGACGGAATGGACTTCTTTGTCGGGATGAAAGACTTGGGAACGATGACTTGGAAAAATGCAAACAGTTCTAGTCAGAATTATAATTTTTGCAATAATATCAATGGAATGCTTCCGAATAGAGACCAATTAAGCCAAATAAATGAAAATGATACGGCTATTAATGTTTCTCTTTCAGCACAAGGAGGATCATCTTTAAAGAACGGGTACTATTGGTCTTCTACAAAATATGGCAGTGGTTATTATGCCATCAATTTACTTTCATCTGGTTATGTCGTTGGAAGTACCGGTTCCGGGGATGTATATAATGTTCGGCCGGTGACGACGTGCGGACTTGAACCTGAAACACCTCAGAATGGACCGGTCGGGAATCTGTGCTACTGCGACGGTAAAGTCGTCGGAGTTAAAGCCGGAAATATGGCTTTCTTTGTTGGATTAAAAGATATAGAATACATGCATTGGAATGCAGCAGATAAAGAAACTAAGGACTATAGTTTTTGCAAAAATATGAAAGCAACTATGCCTGAGATAGATGAATTATATGCAATGTATATGAAAAAATCAACATTAAACCCTTTGCTGTTAGAAGCTAAAGGGGACGAACTCATAGGAGGATATTGGTCTTCTACTGTTTATACAGGCTATACAAGCCACTATGTGCTTAGTATGACAGATGGTAATCGTTTATGGTATGATGATGATATCTATTCATATAAAAGCCGGCCGGTGACGACGTGTCAGGAACCGCCGGAAGATGGACCGTTTGAGGATTTGTACTATTGCAACGGCAAAGTCGTCGGTGTCAAAACCGGAAATATGGATTTCTATGTTGCCATGCAGGATTTAGGAAGTATGCCTTTCTTTTCAGCTACTAATGCTTGCCGAAATTACAGTTTCTGCAGCAACCATCAAGGAACCTTACCAACAAAAGATCAGCTGCTTACCATGTATAACAATAAATCCTCATTAGAAACTTTACTGATTTCTAATGGAGGGAAGAATTTCTCAAACGCTTCCTATTATTGGTCATCTACCTATGCCGACACCGGTCTTGGTGATCCTTACTACATTGTACATATACCTAGCGGTAATGTGTTAGCTGGTCCCAGCGGCTACGACGGTGTGGTAGGCAACAGCTACTACGGCAGTATCCACAATGTCCGTCCAATTCTAATTCCTTAAAGGCTCTAAAATAAAGGAGGCGTCAGCCTCCTTTATTCCAAACAAAAAAACTCAAATTTTCGAACCTAATTCTTTCGGCTCTTTTTTACTTTTTCGGCATAAGGATTCCCCGTCTTGCGCACCGTAATCCGGATAGGGATTCCTCTCATATCAAAAGTTTCTCTCAGACTGTTGGTCAGATAACGCAAATATGATTCCGGCAGCCCCTCGGGATTGCTTGAAAAAATATAAAATGCCGGCGGCCGGGTTTTGGCCTGCGTGATATAGCGCAGCTTAATCCGCCTTTTATTTTTTCCGAGCGGTGGTGGATTGTTATCCATCATATCCTGAAACCAGTTGTTCAGTGGTGCGGTCGGAATACGGATATTCCATCGGTCATAGACTTTAAAAACAGCCCGCATCAGTTTGTCCAACCCTTCTTTTTTCAGAGCTGAAATCGTGACCGTCGGAACCCCTTCCGCCTGACTCAGTGATGTAGCCAACTTATAATTCAGTTTTTCCAGAGCCTCCTGACGATTCGCAATATCCCATTTATTGACTGCAATCACCAATGCCCGCCCCTCATCCAGAATTTCCCGGGCAATGGTCAGGTCTTGTTTATCCAAAACAGCGTCGGCATCCAAAACCAAGATCGCAACCTGAGCCATAAACGCTGCATGCCTGGTACTTGCGGCAGACATTTTTTCCAGTGATGACTCAATTCGGGACTGCCGGCGTAATCCTGCCGTATCAACCAAATTGATTTTCCGTCCTTCCCATGCCCATTCTGTCGTAATCGCATCCCGCGTCACACCGGCTTCCGGCCCGGTCAGCATTCTTTCATCATTCAGCAGCGCATTAACCAACGTGGATTTTCCGACATTGGGGCGTCCGACAATGGCCAGCTGTATCGGCCGCTTTTTATACGCTTCATCATCCGGAAAATCAGCCTCCTGTTCCGATTCCGAAATTTCGGCCGGAGCGACAGCCTCTGCCTCCGGCTCAAATTCTTTGAGCGCATCATACAAATCTTCAAGCCCGAGTCCGTGTTCTGCTGAAAAAGGAATAGGCTGGCCGAGTCCGAGCTTATAAGCCTCATGAATACTATCTTCCTGAAGCTTGCCTTCACATTTGTTTGCCAACAAAATCACCGGCTTACCGCTGGCTCTGACCAGTCCGGCCAGGTGTTCGTCATAAGGGTGCAGACCTTCCCGCGCATCAAACAAAAAAAGACAAACATCAGCCTCTTTAATCGCCCGTTCTGTCTGTTTCCACATCCGTTGTTCAAGATGATCCCCTTTTGATAACTCATATCCGGCGGTATCCACGATTTTGAGCTTCAAATCCCGGAGTTTTGCATCTGTTTCTTTCCTGTCGCGGGTAACCCCCGGCACATCATGAACAATCGCGGCCTTTCTTCCGGCCAGCCGGTTGAACAAAGTTGATTTCCCGACATTCGGTCTGCCGATAATCGCAGTTTTTATTGTCATTTTGGCTCTTTCTCTAAATCCTTATTTATATGCAATCAACTCGGCATCATTTGTCGTAAACAAAACCGTTCCGTAAGCAACCACCGGCGGCAGGCTGACCCCGTCGTCCAAGTCGATAAAGCCCAGAATCTTCCCACTGTACGGTGAAACGGCAAAAGCATAACCTTTGGAAGTTGCAACAATCAGACGGTGCCCGGTCAAAACCGGCCCGGTAACGTATGTGCCACTGATATCTTCCATATCTTTACCCAGCGGGATTTTTGTCGACCAGATAATTTTCCCCGAAGACTTCTCCATAGCCAGCAGTTCGGCATTGTTGGTCAGAACATAAATCGTTTTCCCCGCAATCCAGGGCTGGTTTGTTCCGCTGACTTCTCTTTCCCACAACGGCATACCTGTTCTCAGGTCTATTGCCATCATAATATAATTGTTGCCGACGGCATAAACAACCCCGTCATCAATAACCGGATTCGCTTTAATGGCATTGATTGATGACAACGAGTTCAACCGCTTGCGGGAAACCATCAGAACCGACCACAATGGCGTCCCCGTGCTGGCTTTGATTGCCCGGAGTTCGCCGTTTGAAAAGGCGGCGATAACCGTATCCAGATTTTCATCATAAGCCGGGCTGGCGCCGCCGATTAAGGTTGTCACTTCCTGAACCGAACGATATTCCCAAAGCTTGTTGCCGTTGTTGGCATCCAAAGCAATCAGAGAATTGTCGATTGTCTGTACGAAAACATATTTATCGCTGACCGTCGGAGCAATCCGGATCGGCATTTCACAGTCATAACGCCACAATTTCTTTCCGGTAATCATATCCAGAGCAAAAACAGCGCCAAAACCGGTTGTCGCAAAAACCTTTTTGCCGTTAGCCGCCAAACCAGCCCCTTTGAGTGAAGACGACATATCCGACTTGTTCAGCGGTTTCAGCCGGCTCTCCCAGATTCGCTCCCCGTTATCCATACGATAAGCCGAAACCACGGCATCCGCATCAATGGCAAAAGCAACTTTGTGTTTGATAATCGGTGAGGCAATCAGAAAATCTCGCCGCGAACTTCCTTCGCCGAAACTGCTGCTCCAAATTTCCTGAATAACATCGGCACTTTCAGGGTGCTCCATAACATGCAGGGCATTGCCTCCGTTCTGTTCCCAGGCAATATTTGTTGCTGGAGCCGGCAGAGATATCCGGACACTTCCCGGTTCAAAATCAGGCTGTAAAATACTTTCACCTTCCAAAACCGAGATTCTGTCCCCCTCAATAACCAGATGGTCGTCCGAAAACATACCGCACCCCGCGGCCGACAGGCAACACAGACCGATTGTCAAAGTTTTCAAAGTTGTTTTCAACATCTTTTTCTCCGCAGATTTGGTTCTTTATTCAGTATCGGATTCGTTCAAAACAGCCAGCATATTCTGTGCACGCAGTTTCAGACTTTCCGGAAGGCTCTGCGCCGATAGAATATCTGTATAAATTTCTTTAGCTCCGTCGGTATCTTTTTCCCGGATAGCCAGCATGGCTTTCAGCTCTTTTGCCGTATTGACAAAACTTCCGCCTTTGGCAATCAGCGGGTCAAGCAGGGCATTAATCTCATCGGCCGGAGCATTGTCAAGCTTATAAGACACAAGTTTGATGATGGCCGCGTCCCGCAACTTGTCATTGGCTTCCGGATCATCAATATAATCCTGCAAAGCCTGACAGCCTTCCTCAATTTTGTTCTGTGTCAGCAGAATATTGGCAATCTGCATCTTGGCAAAATCGCGGTAAATCCCGTCATTGTTCTCCGCCATATCTTTGAAAATGGCAATACTTCCGTCATAATCGCCCTGAATTTGCAGATTATACGCCTGAGTATATGTATTGGCCCATGACTGGGCTTTTTTGTTTTGCCAGGCAATAATACTCTCATAGCTGACGGCACAAGCCAGTGCCGCCACAACGATAATCAGAGCGGCAAGGCCGTATTTCTTCCAAAAATTCAACATTTTTTCGTTTTTCAGCTCATTGTTGATTTCCTCAAACAGAATATCATCGGCCGCTGCCTCAATTTTTTCTTTTTTCATCGTTCCAACCTTATTGTAAAACAAAATTTATTTCTTTATACCCGATGTTCCTTATTAATCCAAGCACTATTTTAAGAGACTACCAGATTTCTTATTTTATCAGATCGTTAACCAGATAGTTTTTAACCCAGAGCAAATCTTTCGGCGGCATTTTTTTCCCGAAAATAATATTTTTATTTTCCGAATACAGCGCCAGATAATACCGACCTGTTGCCGGATTCTGCATCACTTCAATATCTTCGATTTCAAGTTTGTTGATTTCGCCTTTTTTACGACTTTTCAGCGGAAACTTGTGAACAATGACGAACTTGTATTTTTTGATGACAATCTTGTCCCGCCTGAACAACAGAAAAATCAACAAAACGATAACCGCCGCTGCGCCCCAGAATAAAAAGCCGCATTGTCCGCTCACTCCTGTCAAAATCATTACTCCGGCCAGACAGACAATAATTCCCCACGCAATCAGATTATAGGCATCCCAGCGGATTTTTGCGGATTTAATCACCTTTTTATCACTTTTGCGTACCAGAAAAACAGATTTTGGCAACGGTTCGTTAAAATCATACGGACTGCTGATTTTTCCTTCCTGATGCAGGGTGATGATTGATTTATCCAAATCTTCAGCCTCTCTTCTGACGATTCCCTCATTCGTAATCATCAGAGCCGGCAGGCCGAGTTTTTTGGCATAATATTTCCATTTTTTGCGAATGTTTTTACCCGACATGGAAATATACAACGGAACCGTCTTAGCCTGATTTTTGTGCAGAGCTTCAATAATATAACGATTGCGGGTCAGAATACCGAATTGAAAAAATTCGATTCTCAGTAAAACCCCGTCATATTTTTTAATCAAATCGCGATAGGTTGTTTTATGCCCGTTTCTTTTCCGGTTGATAATCGTAAAAGACTTTCCGTCACAAAAAATCTTTTTATAACGCAGATAACCGCCGACCGAGGCAAAAATAATCCAAAACCCGATGATAATAATGACGGCATCAAAAAAGAAAGGGTGAATCAGCGGCTGATAATCCGAAGTCTCAAACGCCGGAAAAGAATTTTCAAAAGTATCTCCGGCCAAAGATAAATAAGCGTCATAGCCGCCCAGCAAAATCAGCACCAGAGCACAAAATATGCCGGCATACATAACATAAAACGGCATCCTGTCCGAGGCTTTGGCCGGCAGGTTATCCAGATTAAGCACAAATTTATGACTGAAATGCTCCGCGGTTTTAATCTTCTTTGCCATATTGCTGTCCTTATAAAAATTCACCTGATTGATTTTATACAATAAAACGTTAAAAAAATCATCTATTATTTTTATAAAAAAACATCGGACTTTTTAAGGTATTTTAACCAACATCCCCTAAACTCGAAACGTGTGCAGAATATTTTTGAGGATAAAAACAGAATGGGAAGCATTGAAATTTTTGCCGCAACCAGTAATTGGATCATAACTTTGCTGTCTTTGGGCATCCTGGGTGTGACGTTGTTTGCCGTCAGCCAGGGAAAACTTGTTGTCAAGAAAGCGTTGCTCTATATTTATGCCGGCCTGTTACTTGAATTTGTCACTGTCGGCATCAATTATAAAATCAATTTGGTCTACGCCCGGGGAGAAGCAATTGATACTCTGGTCTTTTTTGAACTGGCTCTGCTGCTGATTGCAATGCTATTTTTTGCCATGGCCTCTCTGCAAATTCTGGTTAACAACCTGCCTGAATTGCCGATTGTCGGAGCCTTGGGGGGGATCGGTGCCGTTGCGATTGTTTATTTTGTATATATTTATCCCAACAGCTACATGATTGCCAATATGCAGCAGATATTTGCACTCACCGGTTTCCTCTGCTTGTCCATCGCCTTTGTTTCTCAGTTGCACCGCCGCCACAATGCCGGATATCTTGGCGGTGCCGTGGCCTGTTCCTGCGTGACCTTAATATTATTTCTGCGCCTGTTGGGAATAGGCTATGATTCCGAAATTTTGAACAGTTGGTATATTTCGCCGTTGTTTTATAATGTAATGGCGGTGGTCTTTGCCGCCATCAATGCCGATTATCTGGCGCGCAGTCTGGACACCAGCCGGTCCGAGATTGTCAAATACAACCGAAGGATTGAAGATATCATTAAATCTTCGCCTTTCCCGATTATCATTTCCCGGCTGAGTGATGATAAAATTATTTTGGCAAACAACAATGCTGTCAAATTGTTCGGGATTGATATAACCGAATTGGACCGCTATCACTTGAAAGACTTTTTTGCCGATGCCGACAGCCGCACCCAGCTGAACGAACGGCTTGAAATGGAAAAAGAAGTGCAGGATTTTGAAATCCTTGTCAAAAGCTATAACGGTGAAAGTCCGTTCTGGTTGTTGACCTCTGCCACAACGATTGATTACAACTATGATGTTGTCCTTTATGCCGCTTTCCAGGACATCACCTCACGCAAAAACCGTGAAGTCCTCCTCAAAAACCAGGCCATCCGTGACCCGCTCACCTCTTTGTATAACCGGCGTTATTTTGAAGAAGAAGTCAACAAACGCATAGCCGCAGCCCGACGGAACAACGGCATTTATTGTGTCATGATGACGGACGTTGACTTGTTCAAAAAGGTCAATGATACCTACGGGCACAAAACCGGAGACAAAGTTTTGATTGAACTGGCCTCAGCCTGTGAACGGGCTTTGCGCGACCGGGATATTGTGGCCCGTTACGGTGGTGAGGAATTTGTTATATTTCTGGCCGATGTTGATATCGATTCGGCAAAGGCCGTTGCCGAACGTTTGCGTGAGACGATAGCGGCTTTGCGGATTCCCTCGGATGATGGCCGGATTGTAAACTTCACCATCAGTATAGGCATTTCTTCTTCACAAATATCCGATAACATTGATACCTTGATAAAAACGGCCGATGAAGCCTTATATAAAGCCAAACAAAACGGCCGCAACCGGGTTGAGCTGTTTCTTCCGGCAGATTTGCAGGGATTCAATCCTGATAATGCCTCCCCGCATAAAGATGAATCCGCCAACCGCCACCCGATTTTTGAAAAGGAAGGAGCTGAAGAAATTTCTCTGTTGGACGGGCTTCCCGAAAAACATATTGAAGGCACCGCCGCAGAAATCAAAAGACCGGATGACAGCGGGGAAGCAGACTGAACATGACCTGTCCGTATCAAAATAGCTGCGGCGGCTGCCGGTATCGGGATTTGCCTTACAAGGAATATCAGCGTCGGAAGAAAGATACGTTCCAACAGAGAATGTCTGCGCTGGCGGCACAACCCAAAACTTGGGGAGAAGACGTCTGGATCGCTGACGGAACCCGCCGGCGGGCAGCCATGGCTTTTGTAATGAATAAAGAAAAACTGTGCCTTGGGTTTAATGCCGGCCGCAGTTCCGAGATTATTGATCTGCCGTCATGTCCATTGCTCACTTCCGGGCTCAACAATGCGCTGCCTGTTGTTCGCCGCCTGTTGGAAGAATTATGCCGGGAACCTTTCACCCGCCGGCTGAAAGGCCGGAAAGTTGAAAAATCGCAACTTCAAAAAGGCGATATTCTTCTTTGTGAGGCGGATAACGGTATAGATATTGTGCTTGAATTTCCTGAAGAGCCGGAACTGAATCACCGCCTGATTATTTCCGAAGCCCTTGGGAAAGAAACATCTGTCATTCGGATTTCTCACCGGAAAAAGAGCGATTCTCTGCCTGAAACTATTGTTGAAAAAACACCGCCGGTTATTCGTATCGGCAATATAGATGTGTTTATTCCCGCCGGTTCGTTTTTACAGGCCGCCAAAGCCT
>CALXTH010000072.1 GCA_944391365.1 uncultured Alphaproteobacteria bacterium
CGGTCGTTATAATCCGGCGGCAAAGACAACGGCGCCCGTGACATAACCATAAACTCGTCCGGCGACTGCTTGGCCAGCCCGAGCTTGTCTTTCACGCCGCCACAGGCACTCAACACCCCCGCCGCCAGACACAACAGCAAACATATTTTCTTCATTTTCTTTTCTCCTTACGCTTCTTTTTCCATCCGGGCTCTGACAATCAGGCTGTGAACAACAATTGCCGCCGCCCCCGCACAGATAAAAGAATCCGCCACATTAAAAGCCGGCCAGTGATGGACGCCGACATGAACATCCAAAAAATCAAACACGGCACCGAGACGCACCCGGTCAATCACATTGCCGAGAGCCCCGCCAACAATACACCCCAAAGCCACACACAGCAGCCGGTCTTTCTCATGAGCCATCCAATACAGCAAATAACCGATAATCGCCGCGGCCAATAACGACAAACCGATAATTCCCCAAAGACCATAACCGTCAAACATCGAAAAACTGACTCCGGTATTCCAGGCGCTGACAATATTAAAATAATCATTCACCATGATTATCCCGCGCTCCCCGAGCAACGCCGCCCGCACCCAGAACTTGCTGAGCTGATCCGCTGCCACCACCAAAAATGCCGCCAAAAGCCCTAAACGCAATGTACTCTTCCTCCGTAAATGACAATCCGTCCTGCCGGCCATTATACCCCGGAAAAGAAAATGATAAAGAAATAAATAGAATATATGCAGATATTTTATTTAAGAAAACAACATAACCTTCGCCAAGCCGAGAAAAATAAAATATCCGCCCGAATCAGTCAGGGCTATCAGAAACACCCCCGAAGACACCGCCGGATCAACCTTAAATTTATTCAATGTAATCGGAATCAAAATACCCGCCAAACTGGCAATACACAAATTGCACAACATTGCCGCGGCAATAACCTTGCTGATTTCCCTGAAATCCGGAAACATCAGCCAGGTAATCCCGGCAATCATCCCGGCAAACAAAATACCGTTCATCAACCCGACCATAAATTCTTTCAAAATCATCCGGATTGTATTCCGTGAGGTCAGCTCGCGCGTTGCCAGCGCCCGCACCACAACCGCCAGCGTCTGGTTTCCGGTTGTGCCGCCCATTGAGGCAACAATCGGCATCAAAACCGCCAGCACCGAAATCTGCGCAATAAGGCTTTCAAACCCGCGCACCACCGATGAGGCCAAAATCGTCGCAAACAAATTGGTCACCAGCCAGGGAATCCGCGACCTGAAAATACTCGGAACCGACTTGTAAACATCCCCCTCTTCCGCACCGGACAAATGCATAATGTCTTCCGAAGCCTCTTCATGAACAATATGCACCACATCATCCAGATTAATCACACCGACCAAATGCCCCTTGTTGTCGACAACCTCCGCCGACTTCCAGCCATATTCACGGAACATATGCGCCACTTCTTCCTGATCGGTATAGGCATCAATCGGCACAATCTCCCCGTCCATAATGGTGCTTAAACTCTCCGACGCCTTGGCGCGCAACAACTTGTCCAGCGAAATTTCCCCGGTCGGACGCATTTTTTCATCGGTAAGAAAAATTGTATAAAACTCATCCGGTAAATCATCACCCGTCAGCAAAAACTTCTTGGCCTCTTTAACCGTCCAGCTGTCCGGCATGCTGACAAACTCACGGGACATAATACGCCCGGCCGAATCTTCGGGATAATGCAGAGACGACTTAACCTGATATTTCAGCTCCGGAGACAAACGATTGATAATCTGCGTCTGCTCATCATCATCCATATGTTCCAGAAGCTCAACCGCCTCATCGGAATCAAGTTCGTTAACAATGTTGACAATCTGGTTTTCATCAAGAGTCTCAATAATCTGCTCTTGAACAACTTCGTTCAGTTCAGGAAAAACGCTCGGATCAATATGATCTCCCAGAATTTCAACCAGCTGTCGCCGCTCGTCATAATCCAAAACCTCAATCAAGCGGGCCAGATCATATTCATCCAACCCCTCGACAATTTTGCGCACATGCGCTTTGTCGTTTTCCTGCAGACCGATTTGAATGGAATTGACGATTTTCGGCCCCAACCCCAACGGCTGCTGCTTGTGCTCCCCGGTTTTATAGGTCTTGCGCTTCTGATAATATTTAGAGTTAGGCTTATGTTTTTTAAGATTTTTTTTCATCATCCCTCCTCTTAAATATCATTCAGAAAACCAATTCACCCCTCCTTTTACAAGCTTTTACCCGGAACCTCAAAACCAAAAAACAACATATACACAAAAACCATCAGAAATTAACGATATTCACAACACTGATAGTGACTAATAGTTCCACTTTTCAAATTACAATCAAAAGCACTCCTATATTCTGTACGTGTTGCTCCTGTACACCCATCTGTAATTATAACTGTTTTTTTGTAATCCGCAGGATAATCATCCACACATGCCACCTCTCTATAAGGATCATCACTTGAACTTCTGAGACATTCTTTGCACTCAACGCATTTACTACAATTATTATATCGCCGACATCCATACTTACAATACTTACTGCTAACCTCACAATCAGCATTATAATAACAGGAAGAACAAATCCCGCAGGAGTTATACTGACACTGATAAGCTCCGGTACAAGAAACACTGCGCGCATCACAATCCGAATTATAACGACATTCATAACATGCATTTCCACATTCTGTCTGCCCGACACGTACCGCATTATATTTTGACGCACAACTTGATGAGAGAGTCCCCTTTGTACAAGTATTGTCACATTTATAACAAGTTCCACATTCAGCTTCTCCCGCTGCGACCCCATGATAATTTGGAGAAGTCCCATTCGGACAACTGCATTTATAACATTTATTTCCGCATCCGGTTGTATAACTGTAAGCCCCTTTATAAGTCTTTGATGTTCCGGCCGGACAAGTATCATCACAGCATTTATAGCAGAGATACCCGCATCCGTCTCCCCCGACAGCAGCCCCCGTACAAGTTGTTGAAGAATTATTAATACACTGTTCTGTACAACAAATTCCATAGGAATTATCATAAGGACACCTGTTGTCTTTATGTAATTTTTGCCCGTCCGGACAAACATTGGCATAACCATCTTCCCGGCAGGCTCGCGGATTATCCAATTCACATGAAGCGTATTTCCCGCCGCAACTTTCCCCAACGCCGTAATATGGCTTTTCACAAGTCACCAAATCAGGCTTGCAGACACATTTTTCAAAATAGGTGTTGTCATAAGGACAAAAGTTGACTGGATTTTGCACAGAGTTACACTCTGTCAGGGTATATCCTTCTTTACGGCAGCGTTCCCCATTATCTAACTCCCATTCCGGCTCGTCGCCATTGCCGTTATCCCCACCGGAAGAACTTCCGCCCGGGGTGCCGCCGGAAGAATTATCCGGGGTATTCGCCCCGCCGTAATCATATTCATCACCCCGGCAATTCCCCGCGTCGGTAATGAAGCAGACTGATACAAGTTGCACAAGGCTTGTTCGAGGGTTCCCTTCCTGTTGCATAGGGCTGGAGTAGAAAAACAATCCGGTGGATTGTTTTTCGCCGACAGGCGAAGGTTTGTTAGCCTGCAAAG
>CALXTH010000073.1 GCA_944391365.1 uncultured Alphaproteobacteria bacterium
TATCCGGCATTTTTTTCAAAACCATAATACGGATATTTTTCGGCCAGTGCCGCCATATAATGATCCCGATATACTTTCGCAGCGATTGAGGCCGCCGCAATGGAATAAGACTTGGCATCGCCTTTGACAACCGTCCGCACCGCCACCGGAAAATCTTTCGGAACCTGGTTCCCGTCCACCAAAGCCGCCACCGGACACAACTTGAGCTTCTGCTCGGCCCGCCGCATAGCCAGAAAAGTCGCCTGCAAAATATTCAAACGGTCAATTTCCTCACACGAAGCCTCCCCGATACCGATACTGACTTTTCCGAGTTTTTCCTGTTCCAACAGAATATTATAAAGTTTTTCCCGTTTTGAAGGTGAAAGTTTTTTCGAGTCATCCAATTCTTTCAAAAGTTCTTCCGGCAGATTGCGGTCAACAATCACCACCGCACCGGCCACCACCGGCCCGGCCCACGGCCCGCGTCCGGCCTCGTCAATCCCGGCGACATACCCGTCAAATTTATCTTCAATCTCAAAATCAGGCATTTTTCCAACTCCTTAATCTTTCAACAACGGCAGATGACAACCGCAATACGTCTGTTTGTACAACGCCAAAGCTTCAATCAACGCCATCCGCCGGTCCTGCATCCCATGCTTGCGCCCCTCTATCTCCAGATAAGGAACCCCCGTTTCTGCCGCAGCCCGCGCGGCCGCCCGGTTAACCTGAGCCAAATCTTTGTAGCGGGAAACACCCAAAACCGAGGCAACCACATCAAAGCCCTGTGTTTTGGCATACGCCATCACCCGTTTCAGCCGCATATAAAAACAAATATCACAGCGCCGGCCTCGTTCCGGTTCCCTCTCCAAACCTCGCGTCAGCGCACACCAGCGGTCGTTATCATAGTCCAGCTCAATAAACGGCACCCGGTAAACCTCGCACAAGCGTCTGTTTTCGGCACACCGGCGGTCATATTCCTCCCGCGGCCGAATATTCGGATTATAAAAAACAACGGCAAAATCGGCCTGTTCCTGCGCCAGCTTTTCAATAACCGCACAAGAACAGGGCGCGCAACATGACAACAGTAAAATTTTTTGTCCCATTTCTCTTTTCCTGACCAATTGCTCCAACAGAAAGATATAACACAGCCGCCGAACAAAATCAATCCCCCGTTGCCAAAATTCCGACACCGATACCGCCGGCCAGCAGCGCAAACAAAACCGCATGCCTGATAACATCTTTTTTCTTCACGCCGTCACCGTCAATTTCAAACAGCTCTCCCAAACACAAATGCACCCCTGACAGCACAACCGCCGCCAGCACCCAAAAAGAAAACACCCCGAAATCAGCCGCAAAAACCAACGCTGAAAAGAATAAAAGCCAATTAATCAAAGGCCACAACCAGTCACTGTAAATTTTCTTCATTGCCTCCCCTCTTCTTTCATCAAAAGACCACCTGAAAAAATCAGGTGGCCGGAGAGTTCAACAATCATATCAATCTAAATGACTCCTTTAGCCTTTAAAGCCCGAAAGCTCCTATTGCATACGCTAAAAGCTCCCCGACCATAGCCGGGGATATACTTATTGCCGCCCGCAGACGCCAACATAACGATGCTATATCCGCAACACCGAGACTGATAAAGAGCTGTTGAAAGCCCCGCGCCACCCGATGGCGCTGAGTACAGAAAAAATATCTGCGCCTGAATAGAACTTTACACAAAGATAAATAAAATAGCAATCAAAATTATGATACGAATAAATAAAAATTGCTGTTGTATATAAAAATGATAAACTGTATTTTACAAACAGAAAACAACATAGACAGCAGACAATCATGACCAAAAATTTTTTCTTCCGCCTCGGCATTGGCACCTTGCTCCTTGCCTTGATTCTGATTTTTGAATACTATTCGGACTGGGACACCCGGATTCAAGAATTTTTCTTTGACCGCGGCCAGAACCGCTGGATAATAGATCCCGAACGCCACAAACAACTTGGAATATTTTTCTACAGCGGATTGAA
The DNA here is from genome assembly GCA_944391365.1 of uncultured Alphaproteobacteria bacterium. GTDB lineage: Bacteria > Pseudomonadota > Alphaproteobacteria > RF32 > CAG-239 > HGM16780. The sequence continues at coordinate 2,002 of CALXTH010000073.1, forward strand.
AAATATGCTCATTCTCATTGCGGCTTTCTGCCTGGCCCGGCTGCTGGCTTCCATCCGGTTCAAACAACTGCGCCCGGACAACAAAGCCTATGCCATACTACTGCTAAGCATTATTTTTGTTCCGGCAATCGTCGCCGGCGCCAAATATGTCACAAACGTCTATTGCCCGTATCAGCTCGCTATCTACAACGGCCAATATCCGTTCGTCCGCATTCTGGAAGCTTATCCCGACGATTTTATCCAGCTCAAATCGGGACGCTGTTTTCCGGCCGGACACGCCACGGCCGGTTTTGCCCTGATGGCGCTGTTCTATTTTTTCAAAACCCCGCGCCACCGTTGGCTCGGCCTCGGCTTGGGCCTGCTGCTCGGTTGGACCGCCGGCATTTACCAAATGCTCCGCGGCCAGCATTTTCTGTCCCATACGCTGTTCAGCATGGTTGCCTCCTTTATGGTCATCATGACTGCAAACGAATTCGTCTGCCGCTGCAAATTTCACCGCCCCAAACATCCCCCGCAAACAGCCACCGACTAACTTCCTCGAATTATCCGACACAAGAAAAGCCGGATCCTGTTTTACCAAAGATATCCGGCTTTTTTCCCAAAAAATACAGATTAAACATTAAATTTCATTTTTATTCCCAGGATTTCAATAACCCTGTGTTTTTTCACCTTTTTAACAGAAAAAATCTTTTCTTTCAAAGTCTGACGCTTCCTCAATGCCGTTATTTTATCAACAACATTATACCCTAATACAGCCGTATCCGACAGATTTTTACAAGCTGATTTCATTTTCTCAAGTTCCGGAAATTCCGTAGGATCAGCCTTCTTAACCAAACACCTCAAATACTTGGAACAAGCCGAACCATCTGTATCAAAACCGGACACATATTCATTTTCCAAAATAAAGAACTCATCTGAGCCAAAGGCCTGTTCCAATGTTTCTTTCCGAAAAGCGTTAATATGCTCGTGAATTGGCACAGGCAACCCCTGCTTAATAAAATCTTCCATATAATCTTCATAAGGAAGCTCAATGTACAAAAAGCTCCCATGATGCATCAAAGACTTCAATTTTTCAATTAAATCAAGCGGATAAGAGACATGTTCCAAAACATGACAACACATAATCAAATCCCAGGAACAGTTTTTCAAAACACGCTCATCGGAAACAGATTTAACACCCCGGACTGTTTTAACGCCGGAAACATCATAAACAAATTTTTCAGCCTTTTTAAATATCCGGGGAATATACTGCCCGCTGTCTCCGCCATAATCAAGAATAGTCTTAATACAAGATGGTGAAATATACTTTTTAACACATCCCAACATAATCGAATTTCGAAGAATTTCGTTCTCTTCAGAAAAGCCCAAAGCATGATTAAAAGCCTCCGTATAGTTGCTCTCAAACTTTTGCCGCTGTTTTTGATAAGCCTCTCCGCGATAACCGTTGTACAATCTGGACATTTCTTCATCTGAAGGACGGACCGATGAATAATAAAAACCGCATGTCGGACAATGACACAAAAATGTCTCAACCTTTTTATTTTGAAACATTCGCTCTTGCAGAAATGGAACAAATTCAGCCGGAAAGCGCTCAAGATCTTCATTGCCGCACATAATACATCCGCTCATCAGATTCTCCATTTTAAAAATATATTTAACCTGCATGGCAGAGTATATTCCAAAAAAATATCTGTAAATAATATAAGGACTTATCCACAATATAAGCGCCTTAACAAATATCTCAAAAAAAAGAGCTGTTCCCTTGAGAACAGCCCTTTTCCATCCGTAAAACAACCTAATCGGCAAAACCCAGATCTTCCAACCAGCCGGAAATCCCAAACGTCCGGCTTCCGTATCCGACCCAGCCGCCGCTTTTAACTGTGCAACCCTTGCACTGCGCCGTCAAATCTCGAATGGTGTTTTGCTCACCGCCGCCGCCATGCGTCACAAACGGCACGACCGTTTTACCGTTCAGATCATAACTTTCCAGAAAAGAACTGACTGCCGGTGCAATCGTTCCCCACCAGTTCGGAGAACCGATAAAAACAACGTCATACTGCGCCATATCGGCAACCTTGCCCTTCAACTCCGGCCGAAAACCTTCATTAATTTCCCGCTTGGCCTGAGCCGTTGTCTCCCGGTATTCCGCGGGATAAGACTGAACCGTCTGAATTTCAAAAAGATCTCCGCCGACTTTTTCATGAATCGCCTCGGCCACCTCTTTGGTGTTGCCGGACCAGGAATAATAAGCCACCAGAATTTTCGCATTTTTATCCATTTTTTGAGCTCCTTCCATTGCTGTCTGCGCTGAAACCTTAAAGCCGGCAAACGCCAGAACAGAAAGAACAACAGCTCCGAATATCAATATGTTACGCATCATTATTCAACCTTTCCTTTAATATTTTATGCTTCAAAAGTTTTGGCAACTTCTTTCAGCCATTTCACAATCTCAATATGCTGCGGACAATGCTTCTCACATTGCCGGCATTGAATACAGGCCGAGGCCTTGCCGTGTTCCTTAATCAAATTGTTATAATAAACTCTCTGAGCCGTAAACGGCTTATCGCTGATTTCCTGCTTTTCGGCATTATACAGCGCAAAATAGCTCGGAATGGCAATCTTCATCGGACACCACTCCACACAATACTGACAAGCCGTACACGGAATCGCCACTGAAGCATGCAGCGTCTCCACGGCTTTTTCAACAACTTTCATCTCCTGCGTCGTCAACGGCTTAAAGTTCTGCATATAAGAGGTATTGTCCTCCACCTGCTCCAAAGTCGACATACCGCTCAATACCATCATAACGCCGTCCAGACTTGCCGCATAGCGAATTGCCCATGAAGCCGGAGACATCTTCGGATCCGCCTCTTTAAACACTTTCTCGACAGCGGGCGGAACATTGGCCAGCGTCCCGCCTTTGACCGGCTCCATCACAATAACCGGCTTGTTATATTTCTGGGCAATCTCATAACACCGGCGGGCCTGAATACTGGCATTATCCCAGTCAACATAGTTAATCTGCAACTGCACAAACTCCGTCTCGGGATGTGCTTTCAAAACCTCTTCCAACAGCTCCGGAGTCCCATGAAACGAGAAACCGATATGTCTGACTTTTCCCTCTTTTTTCTTACCGGCAACAAACCCGAAACTGTCAAACTTGTTAACATTATCAATTGTATTGGCGTTAATATTGTGCACCAGATAATAATCAAAATAATCCAGCCCGGTTTTCTCCAACTGCTTGTTAAAAACTTCTTCCTGCTCAGCCTTGCTGTTCAAAGAACCGACCGGCAACTTGCTGGCCACGGTAAACTTCTCCCGGGGATAACGCTCGACCAGAGATTTCCGCAACGCCACTTCGCTCTCGTGTCCCATATACATCCAGGCCGTATCAAAATATGTAAAACCCCGTTCCAAAAACAAATCCACCATTTTATTCAGCGTCTTGTAATCAATGGATGTCTGATCATTCGGATTCGTCAACGGCAGACGCATAAAACCAAACCCGAGCTTATTGGCGGGATTCACTTTGGATTTAACCTCATCAGAAACTTTAATCGCTTCGGCCAAAGTCAGCTTCGGCAGTGCCGACAACGCAAACAAAGCCAGCGAGCTCGTCAAAAAATCACGTCTTTTCATACGGATACCCTCCTTATTTCCTTATGGCGAAAACAGTATATTTTTTAGAGTATACTCTAAGTCAAGTCTTTTTTTTTCGTTTTTCTTCCGGCAAAATACAACCCGGCTTCGAACAACAAATAAGTCGGCGTCGCCAACATCAGCTGACTCACCACATCCGGCGGCGTCAGCAAAGCGGCAATAATCAGCACAATCACCAGCACATACGCCCGTTTGTCCCGAACCGTTTCATAAGACACAATCCCGGAACGGATAAGCGAATATGTCACCAGCGGAAACTGAAACATCAGCCCGAAAACCACCGACAGCCATAACGCCAGCGAAATAATATTCGACACCCCGAACATTGCCTTAATATCCGACGTGGCAAAACTCACCCCGAAATTAATAATCAGCGGCAAAATAAAGAAAATGCAAAAAGCGGCGCCGCAAACAAACAACACGCTGGAAGACACCACCATCGACTTAACAAAACGGCGCTCGTTTTCATACAAAGCCGGCAGCACAAAATCCCATATTTTTCGGGCAACATACGGAAAACAAACCACCAAATCAAGCACCATGGCAACCTTAATCTGCAAAACAAACATCTCCATCGGAGAAAAATAATTCAACGACACCGATTGCCCGTCAAGCATCACCCGGATAAGCGCACTCATACAATACGGCGCCGCCAAAAACGCCGGCACCAAACCGACGGCAAGCGCCGTAAAACACTTGATAAGCATTGAGCGCAGCGCTTCCAAATGCGCGCTTAAGCTCTCGTCTTTGTCTTCCATGCGCCTATTTCTCGGACTTTTTCTTTTCTTCTTCCGCCGCGGCCGCCTTTTCAACCGTGTCTTTCAAATCCTGCGCCTCATTTTGCAAAAGCTCTTTGGCCTTTTTATATTCATATTGAGCCTTTCCCAAAGCTTTAGCCAGTTCCGGGATTCTCTTTCCGCCGAACAAAATCAGCACCACCACCAAAATCAGGGCAATTTCGGTCAAACCCAAAGACATCTTTTCCTCCTCTTAACAGTTATAACAATTTCTGCCGGTCGACCGGCAGAACGGCAATAGCCTTAACCGGACAAACACTCTGACAAGCCCCGCAGCCGATACACTCCGACGGATTAATCTCGGGAACACCGCCGTCTTCGCGGAAAATTGCCTGCCGGGGACATTCTCTGACACAAAGCCCGCACCTGACACAAACATCGGCATTAACCCGGGCCAAAGCAATCTGCGTCCTCTGTTTTTCCGTGAGACTCAGACGACTAATCGCCCCGGACGGACAAACTTCCGAGCACTTATGACAGTTATAATCACAAAAATTATCCTGATAGTCAAGATGAACCGCCGGATAATCCGCATCTGCGGGCTTAATGATTTTCATCGGACACTGCTGCACACACAAATTGCAATTCAGACATCTGTCGGCAAAATCCGTCGCATTTCCGGCTCCTGCCGGCAAAATAACCGCCTTCAGCTTCCGAAGTGCCGATTGAGCCAAGACCGCTCCGCTTTTTGCCGCCGCGACAAAAACAGCCAAAACACCGCCGGCAATCAAAAACCGCCGCCGCCCGGCATTAAAAGGAACAACTCCGGCCGGTTTCCGCCCGAGCTTCAAACCGCCGGTCCGGCATATTCCCTGACATTTCATGCACTTAAGACAAGTCTCGTTGTCCACCGTCTTGTTTTTAAAATCAATACTCCCCGTCGGACACTGCCTGACACACAACCCGCAGGAAACACACTTGTCCTGGTCAATATAAACCTGAATCAGGGCATGCTTCCCCATCAGCCCGAGAAGCGTCCCGACCGGACAAATGTTGGCACAAAAATACCGTCCCCGGAACCAAACCAGAACCGCAACCAAAATAACGGCACCCAAACCGAGCCACACACCGCTCGCCGCCGATCCAAACAAAGTATAAGGGTCCGTCACTCTGACCAACAAAGCCGACCCGCCGGCCAAAACGCCAAACACCGCCGCTGCCAGAAAATATTTATACGGACGACTCTTCTGCACCCCCGTCTTCCGCCGGAACAACACCATAAAAAACTCCTGCAACAACCCGAACGGACACAACAAAGAACAAAACACCCGCCCAAGGAGCAGCGTAACAACTACCAATCCCGCCAGCAAATACAACGCAAACAAAGAAAAATCAACCAACACCCGCTGCAACAACGCCGCCGGCTGAACATCAAAAATCTTTATCGGATAAAACACCCCGGTAAAAGCCAAAACCGCCAGCCCCGCACAAACCAAGGCCAGCAAAGCTCTTCCGTAACGAAGTTTTTTCCCCATGCGCCCTCCTTTTTCCTCCGGACCAAACCGACTGTCCTTATCATAGAATTTAGAGTTTACTCCAAGTCAAGAAGAAAAAGACAACAATGCAAAAAAATTTTTATAAAAAAAACGCTTGACTTAAAGCCAACTCTAATGTGTAAACTTCCATATATCATCCAACCACTGCGAGGAAACTATGAAAAAAATGATTATATACACCGTCATTCTCATCTTGGGAGTCGCCGCCGTTCTGGGCGGATATACCCTGCGTGAAATGGGACGCGCCCCCTCAGCCGGAGAGCTTGCAGCCTTTGAAAAACTGCCTTACTTCAAAAACGGAGAATTCCGCACCCCTGAGGCCGTTGCCCAACCGCTGAGCGGAGACTACGAAGATAAAATGAATTTCACCAAACTCCTTTTTTCCTCCGTGCATGCCCCTGCAACACCATTGCCAAGCATCAGCCTCGACCGCGATTCCTTTTCCGAAACCCCGGAAGACAATATCGTCTATTGGCTCGGCCACGCTTCAACGATTCTCGAACTTGAGAACAAACGCTTCGGCATAGACCTCGTTTTCGGCAATGCCTCTCCCGTCCCGTTCACCGTCCGCCGCTATCAGCCGGCGCCGCTCAAAAGAGAGGAACTGCCCAAACTTGATTATGTTCTTTTAACCCACAACCACTATGACCACTTGGAACGCAAAACCGTCCAAAACATTAAGGAGGCCCGCTTTATTGTTCCCTACGGTCTCAAAACAACCCTCACCGGCTGGGGCATTTCACCCGACCGGATCACGGAAATCGGCTGGGATGAAACTTTTGAAGACGGAAACATAAAAATCACCGCCGTTAAAGGGATTCATTTTTCCGGCCGCGGACTAAATGACAAAAACCAAACCCTCTGGAATTCATATATCATCAAAACCCCACACCACAACATCTTCTGGGGCGGAGACAGCGGTTACGGCAAACACTATGCCGAATTTGGCCAAAAATACGGACCGTTTGACTGGGCCGCACTTGAAATCGACGCCTGGAACGGCGGCTGGCCGGGCATCCACATGACCCCGGAACAAAGCGCCAAAGCCGCTGTCGACCTTAAAGCCAAACTGGTTCTGCCCATTCATTGGGGCGTCTACAGCCTGGGTTTTCATCCCTGGGACAAATCAATCAAACGTTTTGTCTCGGCCGCCCGCGGCAAACCTTTCGGATTGCTGACTCCACTCATGGGAGAAAAACTCTTCCCGGGCGCCACCAGCACCACCCTGTGGTGGGAAAACATTCCGAACAAGGAGGCTGACTAATGGGATATTCAATCGGCCAGGCCGCACAAAAAACCGGCTTAACAACCCACACGCTCAGATATTATGAAAAAGAAGGCCTCCTTCCCTTTGTCCGCAAAAACAGCGCCGGTCTCCGTGTTTTTTCCGACAACGACATCAACTGGCTGAACATGATTGAATGCCTCAAAGCCACCGGCATGCCGCTCAAAGGTATCAAACAATACATCGACTGGTTCCGGGAAGGTGATACCACCCTTCCCCAAAGGCTGGAAATGTTCAAACAGCAGGAAAAAAACATCAAAGAGCACCTGCACCGACTTCAAACCAACCTGTCAAAAATCAGTTATAAAATCCGCCTGTATGATAAAGCCGTTGAATTAGGCAGCCTTGAAAAAGCTCAAGGACTTGAAGAATTCAAAAACGACCGGCTCAAACTCTTCGGCCATTGACCGATTTCAATATTCTGCTTCCCAAATATGTCACAAAAAAACGTCGGTAAAAACCGACGTTTTTTGGGGCTTAGAAATACGGATAAAACATTAAAAATATAAGCTGATTTCTCAACCGTTCTGCATCTTCTCGTCGTCCCTCTGCCTCAGCTTTCTTCAAAGCTTCCTTAAGTTCGTGTTCAACTTCCTGACGTTCGCGTTTAGCTATTTTCTTACGACGCTCCATAGACTGAACACCCACTATAATGCCTCCGAAACAGAAAATTACCATCAGTACCGTAACGATATACTCTTTGTTCTCGCCTAAAAATTCTTTCGCCTCAGCTTTCAAAGCGTCCAGATGTTCAGTTCTTTCGATACGGCGTTGTTCAGCCTCAAGAGCCCAACGGTCTTTGTTCGCCGCATAAATATAACTGCCCGCCGTGATCAAGACAACCGCCGCCTCCACCGCAATCATCAACAGCCAGACCCGACTCCGTCGCCGGAGATAGCCTTCTTCCGTCCGGTAAGCTTTCACAATCCTTTCCGCATCCGACCCGGTGACCGTTCTGATCTCTGTCTGGTCAAACGCGCGTCTCAGTCTCTTCAGATAAAACAGCCCGTAAGCCAGAATTATCAAAAACAGACCCACTCCTGAAAATA
>CALXTH010000074.1 GCA_944391365.1 uncultured Alphaproteobacteria bacterium
AATTCCAATCCTGTCTGCTTCTTACCTTCACTCTAAAAGAATTTTCTTGGTTCCTTTTCCGAAAATATCACAGACTTCATCCTTCCGAATATACCGTCTGCGTATCCCCTCTCCATATCTACTATCCATTTATAACCTACGGCCTCATCAGTTTTGTTATCATCACCTCATCGGCCGGTGAGCTGGTTTATAGAACAACAAACCAAATCTGTCAACACAAAAAATCAAAAAAATTCATTTTTTTTCGTTTTATTTTGTAACTCATTGACTTTGCACACAAAATATTTGTATGTTTTTTTGAGTGCACTCTGGCCCCAGGAGCTTTTCCGAGTTTTTTGGCCCGGAACGTAAAAGAGTCGGAATTGTTTTCTTTTTTTTAACTTTAATTTTATATTATGTTTTCAGTTTTGATTTAAATAGATTGGTTTGAGTGAGTGTTATGTTGAAGAAATATATTCTTTCATTATGTTTTATTTTGGCCGTTGTGGCTTGTTCCACTGAGGAGCGCCAACCCATAACCGGGATGGATGGCTCGGCGATTCCGCCGGCATTTGCGAATTTTCCGGATATGCCGTTTCCGAATCAGGCTTATGTTGATTTGGGCGAAACAAAGGCTTTGGGCAGCGGGCACAACTGGATTGGCAGTATTGTTTATACCGCACCTTATACGCCGAGCGAAGTTTTTGATTTTTATGTTTCGGAAATGCCCAAGCTTGGCTGGATTGAGGTTGCGACCGTGCGGGCAAGGGTCAGCCATATGACATATATAAAAGAGCGCCGGGCCGTACAGATTCTGATAGAAATGGATTCTTCGGATTCTTCAATGGTTACCGTTACGGCGATTCCGAACGAAAATGTTGTCGGAAGGTCAAAATAATGCCCGGTTTCAGCTTTTTTACCTGTGGTGGCGGCCAGTTTTGGGAAGACGTGTTCTTTTATCAAAAATGGCGAATCCAGAGGCACTATAAGACAAAGGAGTTCCGTCTGCTTGATCCCTGGGACATCAGGCGCTATGAGGGCGGATTCGAGGAATGCCGGCAGGCGTTTTTAAAATATATTACAATGTATCAGCTGCCACGGCAAAAGGGGCATATGATTATTATGCTGCACGGCCTCGGAGAAACAAAGAATATTTTCAAACCTTTGTGGCGCAAAGCTTTGCAAGAGGGTTTTCTGGCTGCGGCAATCAATTATCCTTCGACTAGGAAATCTCTGGCCGGTCATGTCAAACAAATTAATTTTTTGTTGAATCATTTGGAAGATGTGCAGGAAGTTTCTTTTGTGACACATGGAATCGGCGGAATTATTCTCCGGAAGATGCTGGTTTCAAAAGAACCTTGGCTGCAAAAGCTTAAAATCGGACGAATCGTTCAGGTCTGTCCGCCGAATCAGGGCAGCGCATGGCTGACAAAATTGTCTCAATATGCTTTTTGCCGAAAAATTCTGGGGCCGGTTATCAGTGAAGTTTCGACCGAAGATGCCAAGCGTTTTCCCTGGATCAGGAAAGGAATCGAGACCGGAGTTATCTCGACGGCACGGGAGAAGCGGGGAATTTACAAGTGGCTGCCGGAGAAATTCAGCCGGTATTTTAATAACGGGCAGGAAGCCTATTTGAAAGAAGCCAAAGAGATTGTTTCAATAAAAAACCGGCATTTCAATCCTTTCAAAAACCGGAGAATCGTTAATGCCTGTCTGAACTTTTTGCAGAAGGGAAAATTTAATCAGGTCAACAAATGAAGTCTTTTTTTGTTAATTTACTGATTGTTGTTCTTGTTGTGGCGGCTTATGTGGCCGGCGTATTTGATTTTTTTACGCAAAAAGCCGTTTTGTGGGGCGCAATCGGGGCTATTGTTGTTCTTTTTATTCTGGCGTTAAAGATTATCGGTTTGCCGCAGAAATAAGAAAAACGCAGAAATCAAAAATTTCTGCGTTTTTTTGTTTGTCAGAATCGATACAATTTGTGTTCAATCTGCAAAACTTCTTCAATGTTGTCGGTGTTTTGTTCCTGCGGCGCATTTAATGTGGAATAAATCGGCGCATAAACAATATCTCCGACGTTCATTTCCGGTTTTGATGTTATCATCAGAATCGGAATTTCGGTACCGTCAACCGTGGTGGTTACTTTTTCTTCAATGCTTTCAATACCATTGCGGAAAAGCGCCTCAGAATCCGTAAAAATCAGAAGTTTTCCGTTGGCTCTGCGCAGAACAATGACGCAGTCTTCCTGCGTATAACCGTCGATATGACGGGTGTATTTGTCCTGATAGGTGCGACTGTAACCTTTTCCGGGTTCCATCGGAGTCGCCACGTTTTTGGCTTCATACATCTTCTCGGATTCATAAAGAGAGAAGTCATATTGTTCCGTCAAGAAAAACTTCTGGCTTCCTTCGTCGCTCACAACTTTAATGGTTGTTCCCTTAGCAGAGCTTTCAAACTGAAAGACCTCTGAGGGTAGGCTGTTGTAAGGATCGCTTTTAAAACAGACAACCGTATTTTCAGAAATTTCAACCGGGGTTCCGGACGAACAAGCGGTAAAGAATATTGTCATCACTACCGCAGACAAAATAATACTTAAGCGTTTCATAAATATAAAAAATTTAGTTAATAATATGTTTATAGACAAAAATATACAATATTTATTTTAAAATGCAAGATTTAAATTAAAAAAAACAGAGCTGTAATACATCTGCAACTCTGTTTTTGTTTTTTTTACAGAACCCGGGCGCACTTGAGTTTGCCACTGAAATACTGTTCAAGCAAATTGTCTTTTTCCGGTGTCGGAAAACGCTTTTCCGGTCGCAGAACCGGCACATAAATCATATTCTTTGCGCCATTTTCCATATAAGCAACATACATAAAGGGTATTTTCTCGCCTTTTGTATCCTCAAAAGTCAAATGCCCCGAAGAAATAACCTCACATTTCGAACCAGGAATACTGATTATGGTTAGGGTTCGCATACAGGTATCAAAAGCTGCACCGCAAACCGGAATAATTTGCCCATTGCTTTTCAAAAAACCTGTCAGTGGAGTCAATGAGTATTCGTTTCCTTCCAATCTGATACTGCAGCTGTCGTATTCATTCAAATTATATTTTTCCTGAAACGAAAGCTGTTGCACACCTTCATCTGAGGTTACGGTCAGTAAAGACTGTTTTAGTGAGAGAAAATTTTCATCAATCCCTGACGTTTGGTCTTTTACAAAAGCAATTGCACGATCTTCATTGATTTCAACCGGGGTTCCGGACGAACAAGCGGTAAAGAATATTGTCATCAATACCGCAGACAAAATAATACTTAAACGTTTCATAAATACAAAAATTTATTAATAATATGTTTATGGACAAAAATGTACAATATTTATTTTAAAATGCAAGATTTAAATTTTCTTTTTTTTAACTTTAAGCTGATAAGGTACGACTAATTAGTGTCATAAAGGAAAAAAATCAAAAAACTGTAACACAATCAGGCTGTTTTTTGTGCTATTATCAAGAAAAGGCCATTTTGCGGAATAAACAGATGAGCAAGAGCTTTAATTGGAAAAAAATTATTTATTTGTTTTGTGTTATCGGGGCGGGAATTATGAGTTTCGCGCCCATGGCTCTTGCGGTGGAAGCAAAGAACCCTTTTGATTCCGGCAAAGATTTTATTTCAGCGTCCGGGGGTGGGCTGGCTAATGAACAAGATAAGACTAATGCCCGGCAAGAATACCAAGCGGCACAAAAGAAAAGAGATGAATTAAAAGCTATTGTAGATGAAAAATATGATATTGCTGATGATTTGACTGATGATGCTATTGGATGGTGGGATTTTAAAACCCGTTGGATTGGGCGGAAGTTATCTTTTGAGAACTGGATATCTGGTGGAGACGATGGAGATTTAGTAGCCAAAGAAATGGAGTGGGTAAAAGAAGAAATTATAAAATTAAGAAATCAAGGAAAAAATGGGGCGGCAGATAAATGGCAAAAAGCTTTAGATGCATATAAAGATTATATTGAGGCTTGGAAACCATATGCTGAGGCAGAAAAACAACTTAGTACAATGTATAATCCTGACGATGTAACGGGAGAAGATGAGGTATATTACTATACAACGAAAAATGGCGATCGTGTCTATTTTATAAAAAACGGTGATTCTTACGAATCGATCTCTGGTGTTACCAAAGGATGTATTCCCCTGCCGGCAAAGATTGCCGAAAACGCCAGCTGTATTTTCTGCCCCCTGTTTTTGACAATTTTTAACGCCGCGCAAACGATGGCGACCAATGCTTACAGCAAGCTGGCTGATCCGATTGCCGGTGTGATGGTTCTGGGCTTTGCCATTTATATTGCTTTTCTGGTTTTGAAATATGTCAGCGCTTTTACCAAACAGGACGCGCCTAAATTTACAAATGAAATTTTTCAGCAGGCATTTAAGGTCTTGGTGGCTTTTTTGCTCTTAATGAATGCCAGTGAAATTTATACTTATGTTATTGGCCCGGTACTGTCCGCGGGTATGGAGTTTGGCGGTGCACTGTTGTTTGCTGACGGCAACAGTTATACGGAATGGTGTGCTGTCGAAAAGAATTTGGAAGATGAGGTTGCCCGCCAGTCTGAAACCATTGCGTCCGGAGTTTTCCCCGAATATTTATATGTTAAGCTCAGCTGTTTTATCCGCTCGGTGCAGGCGGAAATTTCAACCGCACAGAGTATCGGCTCTTCTTTGATGTGTGTTTCCAGAAACGTAGCTGCTCAGTCAATCGGCATCGGTCCAATAACCATTATTGAAAATGCCATCTGGGATTTCAGTATGTTTTTCCAAGGGTTGCTGATTTGGATTTTGGCTTTGATTATCTCACTGGCTTTTGCTTTTTATCTGATTGACGCGACTGTTCGTTTGGGAATTATCGGCGCGTTAATGCCGTTTCTGATTGCCTGCTGGCCGTTCAAAAAGACCTCCGGTTATACAGGGAAAGGCTGGGAGATGTTTTTAAACACCTTTTTCACTTATGCCATGATGGGGCTGATTGTCAGCGTCAATCTGCAGCTGATTATGCAGGGGCTGACCGGCAGCAAAGGCGGAACCGACGAATTGATGGAGTTAATTGACGGGAATAATATTCGTGCTTTGCAAGAAATGCTGGATATTGGTTTTGCCGGTTTTCTGGTTTTGCTCGGCTGTTGTTTGTTTGGCTGGAAGCTGACCGGACAGGCCACGGCTTTGGCCGGAACCTTTGCCAGCGGCGGCGGCTCACCGATTGCACCGCAAATCGGCGGGTTGGCAGCCAGCGGGGCCAAGGCCGCAACACTTGGTGGAGTTGGTTTGGGCAAAGCCGCTATGGATGCCACCGGGGTCACAGCCAAAGCCCGGCAAGGCTGGGACTGGGCAAAAAGCACCGTCGGGCGCGCCATCGGTCTGGGCAAATACAGCGGCAAAGCGGCCAAACAGAGGGGCAACACAGCTCCGGCACAGTTCCGTCAGCCGCAAACACAGCAGCCTCAGGCGCAAGACACGCCGCAGAGCCGTCTGTCCGGCGCCAATTCCCAACCAGACAGAACCGGCGGGAACAACACCCGGCAGCAACAGCGGCGATGGAGCGATTTGCTGGCTCAGGAGAATCGGACAACCGACCCGACACAGCGGGCAAATATTCAGCAAGAGCGGCAAAGACTCGAGGACGAACTGCGAAACAATCCGCAATTTGCTTACAATTCTCCGGAGCTGCTTAATAATAAGAAAGCTCTGGAACAAGGCCGGCAGCAGCTGGAGCGCCTCAGAACCGAGCAGACCGCAAACCGGCAGAGAATGTTGCAGCTTGACCAGGCGATTAACGGCGCTCCGAATGCGGCTGCTGCGGCTCAAGCTCAGCAGCAGCGAAACCAGCTGGAACAACGCAATGCCCAGCTTGATGCAAATATGCAGACGGTTTCACAGCAGAACAACCAATTGTATGACAAGTTGAGCCAAACAGCCGGGACGGAGGAGAATCTGTCGCGCATGGCCGCGGTCAACAAGCAAATTGACAGTTTTGAGGCCAACAAAGCCGCCTTTAACAACCAAAGTGGCCGGGAAACTTATGAAAACTCAATTTCACCGGAACGACACCAGCAGGAAATCGACCAGGTACGGCAACAGATTAATGCGGATGCCCAGCAGCTGAGCAGTATTCAACAGGCGATGCAAGCCAAGCAAAACGAAATTGCCCAGGCGGAAGCTGCCCTGCAGCACCAACGGGCACAGGCCGCACGGGATACAGATCCGGCATCGCAGGCGCTTTATGCCCGGCAAATTCAAGAGCGGGAATCGGCCATCGCTCAGGCAAGAAAAGAGTTTTCGGCTCTGCAGGGGCAGCAGGACAGCACGCAAAAGCGGATGACCGACCGGCAGAAATATGAGCAAAGTCTGCAGCAACAGACACCGAGACTCCGGAGTGACTGGAATTTTTACACCACCTTTATGAAACCGAAGGCTTAAAAAATGTGCAGAGCGGCAGACATAGGGCGTTTTTTGAGGATACTGACACTGGTGTTGTCGGTCTGTCTTATGCTTGGCGCGTGCAACGGGCCGGAACCGGGAAGCGGCGGCGGTTTTCCAAATGAAAATACACCTCTGGGGGCGATTAATCCGAAGGGAACAAGCGCTGACAAACAAACAATTCATGATGTGGCCGAGCAGCACCGTTCCTGCTGGCAGACCGGCATTCTGGAGCTGATGTATGAAAACATGGGCAAAATGGCGATGGGCATGTATGCCCAGATTACCGACGGAGCGCTCGGGTTTATGCTGGTGGCTTTTGCGGTGTGGTTTGCTTTTCGACTGATGCGGCATTTGAGTTCTTTCCAGGAGGAGAATCTTGCCGAGACCTGGAACGAAATTCTGAGGCAGCTTCTGCTGTGTTTTGTCTGCGGGCTGATTGCCGGCAGCAGCGGCAATATTATCTGGCTGCTGAACCATGTGATTTTTCCGATTTATTATGCTTTTCTCGAATTCGGCAGTGAAATGCTTAATGTCGCAACGGCCGGAGACACCACGAATCATGGCGATTTTTACTTTTTGGGCGAGCTGGTGACGATGAACCAGACAATTGCCTGCAAGGCCGGCGATTTGGTTTTGTCGGATGATTTGACCCAGTTTCCGCAAGCGCCGCTTGATTTGCTGAAATGCATGACCTGTGCGCTGGATGAGCGACTGGCACCGGGATACGGGATTTCACTCGGGGTTTTGTGGGATGTCGGGCTGATGGCCTTTTTTACCGGATTATGTATCTTTCTGATTTTTATGTTTATCAGAATTGCATTTATTTTTTATCTGGTGGACACGTTGTTCCGTTTTACGATTATGGTTTCTCTTCTGCCGATTTTGGTGATGGCGTACGCTTTTAAGTTTACCCGGTCGTGGACGTCTCACGGTTTTTATGCCATTATCAACTCGGCCGCGTACATGATGTTTATTTCCATTGTGCTGGCGGTGGCGCTGATGGCTCTGGAAGAGGTTATGCGCATGAAAGATCTGGGGCTTAGTTTTGAAAGCGGAGAAGGTCTTAAGGAAAGTTTCCAACAACTCGGTATTCCGATTTTGTGTTTGTTCCTGATTGCCTTTATGATTGTATCAACCATGGGAATCGCGGCAGAACTGACGAAACAGCTGGTCGGCGGCAATGCGGATTCCAACTTCCAGAGACGGGGCGGCAAAGCAATAGCCTCCTTTGCCAAGACGCTGGCGCTGGCGGTTGTCGGCTGGCTGACGGCCGGGGTGGGTACGGTCGCCATGCGTTTTGCCACGGTGCGCAACGCCAAAGCCAAGTGGGACAATTCTGTCGGCAAAGTCATCGGCACGGTGGCGTCTTTTGCCGGGCGCGGCGGGAAAGGCGGTTTCAAAGGCGGCTTTACAACGTCTTACCGGCGGGGACGCGATGGCAAGTCCAAAGAAGACGATGAGGACAAAGAATGATGTGGCGGCGCGCTGACATAGCCTTTGGAGGTGTTTTGAAAAACCTGTCACGGTTGTTTTTGCTGGTGATGTTTGGGCTGCTGTTGTTTATGCAGAGTGCCGGAGCCGGTGTGCCTTGCGGAAAAGATAATCCGACCGGATGTCCGGAAGGGCAGAAATGTTACAGCAAGACAAGTTTTGCTGTTTACGGAAATGTGGGCGGATACAGTCAAACAATAACCCAATATAAATGTCTTAGTCCTGAAGATGCTAAAAATTGGAGTGAAGCTCCGGAAGGCAGTCAAGGGGTCAGTTCTTCTATTGAAGTTAATGCCGGGGGACATCGTACCAAGGTTGTTACTGATGAACAGGGTAAGAATCATAAGGAAAGTACGCTTGACAATTCCTCGTGCAAGGTCAAGGAAATGGCCGAGAAATATCAGTCCTCATGCTATGCCTGCATTGTGGTCAAGACTTTGCTTGAAAAGTTTTTGAATGCGACGACCAAAGTTTATGACTTGTGCCGGGATGCCGGGGTTCAGGTGCTGCTCATCGGGTCGATGATATGGATTGCCTTTTTTGTTTTGAAACAGATTTCTTCCCTGACGAATATTGAGCCGGCGAGTATGGTCAATACACTGCTGATTCAGGCTTTCAAAATTATGTTTGCCTATGTGGTGATTGTCTCCGGGGCGGATACTTTTATTATGTATGTGGTGAATCCGTTGCTGACCGCCGGGGCGGATTTCGGCATCGGCATTTTGGACAGCGCCCAGAAAACCCTGAGTACGACGCCGTCCGACCAATATACTTACAGCGGTGTCAGTATGATTTCTGCCGATATGCTGAATAAAATTCTCGGTTTTACGGAAGGGGTCGACCGGGTGGTGTCGACGAATCTGGTTATCGGGCATGCGCTGACCTGTCACGCGACTCATGCCGGCGCCTGGATTAATGAAACGATTATCGGGGTCAGGATATTTGTTCCCAATATCTGGATTTTTATCTGCGGGTTGCTGATTTGGTTCGCCGGGTTTATGATGACGCTGGCGGTTTGTTATTATCTGCTGGATATTTCGTTTAAGCTCGGGTTGGCGATTATGATTTTTCCGGTGGTGATGGGGTTGTGGCCTTTTTCGTTGACATCGGGCAAGCTCGGCTTGTGTATTGCTACGATTTTACGCTCGGCGGCGATTTTTGCCTTTTTGGCCATTACAACGTCGTATGCCTTGAGCCTTATCAGTGTTTCACTTCGGGATATTTCGGAACTATATGCCCGAATCGATATCGGGGATTCAAAGTGGATTT
The DNA here is from genome assembly GCA_944391365.1 of uncultured Alphaproteobacteria bacterium. Taxonomy (GTDB): domain Bacteria; phylum Pseudomonadota; class Alphaproteobacteria; order RF32; family CAG-239; genus HGM16780. The sequence continues at coordinate 9,213 of CALXTH010000074.1, forward strand.
CAGACACGTTTGATATTACCGGCCCCTATTTTATTATCATTCTGTTTTGTTATTTGTATTCAATCAAGTTGATCGGCGTGACAATTTCCGATTATGTCGACAGGTTCTTCAGCGGCGGATTGGCGGCCAAGGCCGAGCCTATGCACCATGAACTGACCAGAATGACTGATATGGCCAAAGGCGCCGCGTTGGGCGCTGCTGCTTTTGGCAAAGATGTGGTTGCCCATCAAGGCGGCCGGGCTTTGGGGTTTGCGGCCGGACTGACAATCGGACGCGCGGCCAAGTTTGTGAAAAAACATACGTCAAGCAATGACGGTGAAAATAATAATGCCGCGACACGTTCCGGCCAGGCGACGCAAGCCGCAGGAAAAGCCACCCAAACAGCCGGACAGGCAACGCAGACCGCCGGGCGGGCAACGGCCGGAACCGGAAGGGCCGTATCGGCCACCGGAAGAGGTGTTAGCGCCGGCGGACGGGGAATGATGCAGTTTGGCCGGGGATTGATGGCGGCCGGGCCGCTCGGCATGATTGCCGGGGCCGTTGTTATGGCGGCCGGGGCAGCCGTGAGTGTGGCCGGAAAAGCGGTTGAGTACAGTGGTAAAGGAATGCAGATGGCCGGAAAAGCCATGCAGAAATCCGGCAAGGCAATGGTTAAGGCCGGCAAAGGTATTGAACGGGCCGGAAAACGGGTTGAAGACTTAGGCAGACGAATCGACCGGGGAAAGCCAAAGAAAAAAGAAAACAATGATGACAGTGAGGATGAAGAGAATCCTGACCAGGCCGGTAATAGTGCCTCAAATCAGAACGACAGCGGAGAAAACGAAGAGCAGCGGGATCAGAGACAATGACAGGCAGAAAGTTGACATATCAGGTTATAGCCGCGGCTTTATGGATTGCGGGCGGGGTTTTGCTGTCGGTTTTTCCGGCTTTTGGCGCGGATTACAGAAACTGTGTGCCCAGTTCGTCAAACGGAAAATATACAACGGAATGTCCGGACGGCCGAACTGCCAGAAATGATATTGATGTTCAATGTATGAGAAATCAGACTGACGAGGATGTTGCCTGTTTGAATACAATGCCTGTTGCTGGAACAGTTGCCCGGATTCCGGAAGATGTTTGCTACCGGGGTACTGGCTGGAGCAACAAACGTAATCATAACGGAATCGATTATGCGGCGGCGGCCGGGACGCCCGTGGTGGCTGCTGCCGATGGGATCGCTTATGTTAATGCCTGTGTCAACGGTGGTGGAAGAACTGTCAGAATTGTTCATCAAAAAGCTAATGATTCTTCAAACGAATATTCTCTGATTCAGGACTCTTCCAATTCTTCTTATACATCTATTTATATGCATTTGGCTTCTATTGATGTTGCCAACGGAACTTTTGTCAAAAAAGGGCAGAAAATCGGGACGGTCGGCGGCTCAAGCTGCTCAAACGGCGTTATTGATGAAGATGCTTATGGGACCCATTTGCATTTTGAAATGAGAGACGGCGCAGCGGGAATCGGAACAGGAACCGTTCTTGACCCGATGTGTAATGATATTCAGGATTTGTGTTCGAAACAGAGCTACAGCTCATTTTATCAGGGGACTTGGAGTTCTTTGACCGGAAACGGAGGGGAAAGCTCGTATAACGCGATGGCCTGCCGCGACTGTGAGGCGAATAAAGAGGCCTGTAAAAAGCAGCCCGGAGATGAAGATGATCCTAAGGAAAATTCTCCCGCTTCTTCCGGCGGTTCATCTTCAACGGCGGCTAAGACAGGCCCCTGTGTGACACTTTATCCGGAAGATGACTTATTGCTTTTTGCGGCGCAGGGCGAATCCGGAAATAACGCCGGGAAAACCAACTGGTATTCAAAATATTCTAATGCTGAGGGTAGCGGCTGTTTCGGTAATGTTCCCGGAACCTACGACACGGGCGGATGTTCTTATGGTTTTGCTCAAATGACCTGCGGGACGACACAGGGAACCAGCAACGGAATCTCTAACGGAAAGGGAGACAAGGCCGGCAGTTTCAGAACCTTTATGAAGCGATTGGCCGAGGAGAAGCCAGAGTTGTATGCCCAGCTCGACCAAGGCGGGTTTGAACAAACAATGATTTATGCCTGCAGCGACCAAAAATATCCCGAGCAAAATGCCAAATTCCGTGCGGCATGGAAAGCTCTGGGCAGCAATCAGGACTTTTATGACCTTCAATATCAGGTTGCGGCAGAGCAATATGCGTCGACCCTGCCCGGCATTCTGCAACGAAAAGGATTGAAGCTGGACTGGAACAGTTTGTCGCCGGAAGTGCAGATGAGTTTTGTCAAAGCCAATCTGGCGGGGGCCATTCCTTATGTCAGCAAACAGTTAAACAGTAAATATGCCGGGAAGAATCTGAATGATATTCCAACCGAAGACCTGATTACGGATATTTGTACTTTTTTGGCCGGCGCTTATTCAAACAACCTTGATGACGGCAGCAGTGCGACTTATAATGCCGTGCAGGCCAGAGCTCAAAAAGATATTGACAAAGCGGTGAAATCTGCGCAGCTGCGGGAGGCGATTGAGGCGAATCCGGGCAAAGACCCCGACCAGATTGCCCAAGAGCTGTTCGGAATGAGAATCTGCGACGAAGATGAAATCGGCAAAAATTATGCCAGCAAACAGCCGGTTGTTTCATCAAGCGCAACGGCTGCCGCCGATCAGATTGCGGCGGCTTATGGCGGACGGGATTGCAGTGTCAGCAAATATCGCAATTCTTTCAAAGACTGTATTTTCTGCAGCATTTTCGAAATTGTCTTTAACACGGCCAGTCTTTTAGCGGCCAAAGCTTACAGCGTTTTGGCACAAGGGGTTGAAAATCTGGTGATTGTCGGGATGGCTTTATGGCTGGCGATGCTGGTGTTAAAGTATGTTTCAGGATTTGAAACCAAAGATCCGCGTAATCTGGTTAAAGAAATTTTTAATCAGGCCTTTGTCGTCATCGTGGTAATTATTTTGCTGAGAGCCGGTGCTACCGAATTTATGAACCTGGTCTTAACTCCGGTTTTTGAAACGGGGATGCAACTGGCACAACTGGCTGTTGCCGGCGACGGCGGTGAAACCTGTAACGCTTCGGTTATGGGCGGGGTTAATCAAATTTCCGGAGGGCTACCGGTTTCCATGGGGCAGAGCATTGTCTGCACGGTTGACGCCATTCAGAATAAAATTCTTGATATTATGGCTGTCGGCTCCTCTGCTCTTTGTGCCGGTTTTTATATTTATTCGTGGCATCAGATTGTTTTATTCCCTCATTTGGGGTTTGTCCTTACCGGGTTGCTGCTGTGGATTTCGGCTTTGCTGATATTGATTATTTATCCGTGGCTGTTGATTGACTCTGTTTTGCAGATGTGCATTGCCGCCATTCTTCTGCCGGTCGCCATTGGCGCCTATGCTTTCAAATCCGTCCGGCGGAGGTTTGTTCCCAAGGTTTGGGGAACATTTATGGAAGCGATGTTTATGTTTGTCTTTTTATCCATGGTTGTCAGTGTCTTGATTTTGTCTTTGGACTCCGTGACGGCGGAAGCTTTTGACAGAAAACTGATGGAGGCCGGGACAAGTGACAATCTCAGAACTCTTTTGGATGGTGTCGGCTGGTGGTCTTTGAATTGTCTGAAGCTGATTTTTGTCATGTTGCTCGGTTGGGCGGTTTTGGGTGAGGCCAAGGCATTTGCCACGTCATTTGCTCAAGGCGGCTTCTCTGTCGGCGGTATCGGCTCGCAGGTCGGAACTCTGGCCATGAGCGGGGTTAAAGGCGCCGGACTGGCCGGGCTTGGTCTGGGCCAAGCGGCCGTGACCAAAGGCGGCGGGGCACTGGCTGAAACCGTTAAAGAAAAGGCCAATGATTTTAAGCAGTCGCGTCAGAAACATACCATGGAGCGCCGCATGAGACAGCTGTCTTCTCAGGGAACAACGGGAAGCGACGGATCGGTGTCTTATACTAACGGATTTGGCCGCAAATTTACGATGAACGCCGACGGCAGAGGTTATTCTTACAGAGACTGGCTGGGACGGACGGTAACCAAGAGTATTTCGACGGACGACCAAGGACGGCAGGTTGTGACGGTTTCAACACGAAATACCCTGACCGGCAGAACGAATGAAGTTTCCAACGACGGTTATATCCGCAGTCAGGTTATTAAAGACAAAAACGGCACGGTTATTTCTCACCGGACCGAAATGACAACTGCTGCCGGAAAGTATCTGATCAACAAGGACGGGACAATCAACCAGATTGCTCTGAACAATATTATGCAAAATTCGGCCCACAGTGCCGAAGTCGTCAATATGGCCATTTTGCAGCAGCTTATCCGGGAACGGATGCCCGGACTGCATTTGCCCGAGTATCAGGAATTCAAATCACAGCATCTCAGTTTTACAACGGATGAGAACGGACGGCAGGTGTTTACTTTGTCCCGGACATTCAACAACGGCATGGTTATCAACATGAGCATGATGAGCGGCGCCGACAGCCGGATTTTGACTTCTGTCGAGCAAATTGACGTAAACAATAACGCGTCCCTGCATGCTTCCGACGGCATTGTCAACAAGCAGAGCAACTATCAATACCGTAACGGCAAGATTGACAAACAATCTGTTCTGAACCGGTTTTCTTTTACGAGCTATTACAACAAATTATACAGGAATCCGATGGATAGTCTGGGGAATCTGTCCGGCGGTCTGACCAGAGAGAATATTTTGTTTAATGATGACGATTTTGAGGAATTGAAAAAGCAAATTGCACGCGATGGGACTCCGGAGAATTTGGATGTTTTTAAATAATTTGTACACAAATTGTCTTTTTTGTACGATATTTTCTTGATTTCTTCCGAACGCCGTTTATTATGAGAAGTGGTTTTGACGAAACGACTATTATGTTTAATATAAACGCGAGGTAAGGTTAAGATGGAAGAAATTATTTTCCCGAATCAGATCAGAATGTACAGAAGGCTGCGCGGACGCTCCATGCAGGAGTTGGCGGATCATTTGTCGGTCAGTTTGTCGGCCATATCAAAAATCGAAAAAGGCTACCGCCGGGTTGATCAGGAACAGCTGGTCAGAGTGGCGGAGTTTTTGGACTGCCCGCTGCAGGATTTGTTTGTCAATGAACAAAATTCGCAGGCCGAAGTCGTCCAGTCCTGGCGGAGAGAGCAGGAAAGACGAAATAAAATCAATGAAAAAAGCGGTTTGAAGACTCTCGGCGCCGGGCTCAGACAAATCCGAAACGAGAAAAATCTGACCCTGATTGAGGTTGCAGAAAGCGCGGATATGACGTTGTCTGTTTATCATCGTATTGAAATGGGCCAGCGCGAAGTTTCGGACAAAGAATTCAAAAATATCGCCAAAGCTTTGAATATGGAGCCGGAGGCCCTGAAAGAAGAGATTAAAAGTCTGGATGACAAGGGTATGCTGGAGGAGATTATTCAGCGCAATGATGCCAAATACAAGCTTTTGTCAACACCGCGCGGTGCAATTGCCTCTTTTATGGCTCAGTCGGCAGAAACAACCAAAGTTTCCGTTTACGGAACGGCCGGTAAAGACGGCGATGTTCTTATTGACATGGAAAACGAAACCAAGAAGGTCCCCTGTCCGCCTCAGCTTGCAAACAAAAAGGATATTTATGCCGTTAATTTGTGCACCAGAAGGCTGGGCAGTGTGCTTCCGACACGTTCGGTTATGTTTGTTGATCCGTCGGATGTGGTCAGTGTCGGCGATATTGCCATTTATTATGCCACGCCCGGCGAAGCCAAAATTTTGAGTATTCGCGAAGATGAAAACGGCCAGCTTTATGGTTTGCGTTGGAATCCGGATGAGCGGATTGAAATCGGTAATGATGATTTGAGCAAAATTCACAAAGTTGTCGTGATTAATTTATAGAAAAGACTTTACCTCAAAAAGACTCTGCTTCGGCAGAGTTTTTTTTGTTTTCCGGGACTTTTATTAACCTGAAATTTACGAGATTGGCGGTATATTGTGGTTAACAAAAGTTGGTTTGAGGATAAACGGGAAAAAATGGCCGAAAGCGATTTGGAAAAAAATGCGGAATTTACGCAGGTTTTCAGAGCTCATGACGGCGGAGAAGATCCGCTGATCACAGCACAGCGCTTTTTAAATATTTTCCGGCAGCTGCATATTTTTACTGCCGCCAAGCGTAAAGAATTTGATGAAGATCTGCTTAAACTGCCTCCGGTTGTTCGCGGCTCGTTTGTTAATCTTCCCGGCGGGTCTTTATTACAGGATTATGTCAACGATCTGGAACAAAAGGCCGGTGTTGCCGTTTCGGCGCCGGTCAAGCCCCGGATTGAGCGGGGCAGCTCCGACAGCGGGCAAAGCCCGGCTCCGGCCGCAGATTCTTCTATTGAGGATATAAAAAAACTTCTTGAGGCGGATATTGCCAGCCGCCATATAGCGGCACAAACTGCTCAGCAGGCTCCGGTTCAGGTTGCGGCAGGGCCGGTCAGTGGTGAAGTCCGGCTGGTGGCTGATGATTCCCTGAAAAACGATTTGTTTTCCACGATTTCAAAAATTATGGAAGAGAACCGCAGCGCTCAAGTTAAAAGTACTCAGACGCTGGCGCAGTATTTGCAGGAATCTCAGCAGAAGATGGCTGAAATTCTGGCTCAAAAATCATCAGACGGCGGAAATCTGGCTGAAAGTCTGGCTCATGTTTTTGAAGCAAACAAAGATAGTTTCAAAGTTAATGTTGAAGGCGGAATTACCGACTCCGGCAAGCTGATTGATGAAATTATCGAAAAACAATCTACGCTGTTTTTGGAAATGTCGGAGCGACAATCCGACAAACTTGGTTCGGTTTTGTCGTCGGCTCTGCAAGAGACGAATCAGGCTTCAACCAAAATGATTATGGATGCGTTGGAGGCTTTTCAGAAAGAAAATACCCGCCTGATTAATATGCAGGAAAAAATTCAGCGAGCAATTCTGGAAACGGAAAAAAGAAACTCAGCCCCCTATTCCGGTTTTACTCTGACGACCGGAAACGTCAGCATTAACAAAGATCCGTCTTTGGATTCTCCGGTTTCGGGCTTTGGTTTTAATACCGGACTTATGGGGTTTGGCAGCGATATGTCATCAGCCGTATCTCAGGCTCCCAAAGCTGCCGCACCGGCCACCCAACAGCCGGCCGAAGACAAAACCGAGGATGTTAAGCAGGCTAATTTTGACCGGCTGGAAAGCCTGCTCTCCGATGCGGACAGTTTGTTCAATCTTGACGGCGAAACCTCCTCCAAAAAGAAAAAAAAGAAGAAGAAAAAGAAGAAAAATAAAGAGGCTGACAAAGCCAACGAAACCGGGGATGATATTATTGTTCTTTATGATGACGAGCTGGAAGGGGCTGCCACGGCCAAGGAAACGTCTCCGGTAACAGCAGATGAGCATCAGAGCGTACCGGCGCCGGCAACATTTTCTGAAGAACAAAAAGAAGAAAAGAGTCTTCAAGCTGATGTTGAATCCGGGGAACCCGCAAGTGCCGTGCCGCTTGAGACCTCTCCGGCAGAAGCCGCAGAAAATCAGGCTGATGAAGAATGGGAATATGTCAATCCGGAGGAATACAGTTCTGTTCCGGCATGGGAATATGAAACAGTTCCCGATGAGCAGACCGATGAAGCCGGAATTTCTCAGGGTGAATGGGAATATGGAACCGGAGAGTCGGGAGAAAGCGCCGGCGATGCTTGGGAATATGTTGAAGAGGCTGAGCCCGGAAATGAAGCGTCTGCCCAAGAATGGGAATATACCGAAGAAGAAGTTCCCGCCGAAGGTGACGAAAGCAATGCCTGGGAATATGTTTCCGAAGAGGAGGCCTCTCAAGCCGGTTCGGCTGATGAAGAATGGGAATATGCCGATGCGTCCGTCCTAACCGGAGATAATCCGGAAGAGGAATGGGAATATGTCAGTGCAGAGGACGGTTCCGGTTCTGATGGCGGCGGTGAATGGGAATATGTTTCCGAGGAAGAAGAAGCTCAGGCCGGTTCGACTGATGAAGAATGGGAATATGTTCCGGAGACAGAAGCCGACTCAGAAGTCTTTCCGGCGACTGATGAAGTGGATAATATTCAAGAGCCGGTTCAGACCAATATTTCCGCAGGAGATTCCACGCAGGCTTTGCCTGATTTTAATGACGATACGGCTCCAGACAGTCCGGCAATGCCGACAGATGTTTTTAATCCGTTGTACGGCGAGCAAATTCAGCTTGATAAACTTGATGATTCCGCTTCCGGTCAGATGAATTTGTCCGGGCTCCGGCTTTATGAGGTTTCCGAATTTGACGGTGCAGCAGACGACCCTTACAATTCGGCCAAACAATAACAATATTGTTGTGTAAAAACAGAGATAAAATAATTTACAAACCGCGCCGGTTCCTTTAGAGTATATTTGAGTAGAAAAGGAGCCTTTTTTATGGAACAAAATGACAACCTCCCTCCGGTCAGCAAGGAAGCTTTATGGTATTTTAACAATTATATTTTGCTGAAAGATTATTATAACCGGACAATTTCACGGATTGCGGCGCGGTGTATCCGGAAGGGGAATATTGCCATTGAGGAATATCCTTTTTACGGGTACATTCTTGACGTTTTGGAAGAAATCAGCGAAGTCGGCGATTATATTCTGGAGCATAAAGAACTCTATCCTTATGTGGAGACACGTATGAAAGGCGGGCTTGCCGCTTTCAAAAAGAATCTGGAGGAATACAAAAAAGAGCTGGAAAGCAACTCATCTCCGGATATGATCAAGGAAGACGCGTCCGAAGTTCAGAAAATGAAAGAAGCGTTGAAAGTCGTTACAAAAAATGAAGATCCGACCGTCGGCGCCGGGATGAATATGGATCAGCTGATGGATAAATTGCTGAAACAGACCGCCAAGACATCAAAGACCCCCAAAACGGAATAAGGCGGCAGAAAAAAATGAGAAAGAGCAAATTTTCATATATCGGCGTTTTATTTCTTTTGCTGCTGGCGGTCGGCTGCAGTCGGGAGTCTGAGTTTGGCACGGGGGACAGTCTTCCGGGGGTTGCTTTATATGGTGACGAGGGGTTTGACCTTGATTTTATCATGCAACATGATCCGAATCTGATTAAAACGACTAAAGGGGCTGCCGAACTTGATTTAGAGACGCCACTGCGCTGCAAAGTCAATTGGAATAAGCAGGAAATGATTTCGGCCGTGCCATATAATGCGGCGGCATTCAGTCTGACCCGTAACGGGCTGAATGATATGTTGCCTCGCTATGAAGTCAACGGTTTTTCTTTCAAGTCTATGAATGCCGAAAAAGCTTTGTTGAAGCTTGACAAAGAGGCCGGCATTAAACTGATTGCCAAAGATCCGCCTTATGCCAGCATATCCGGAGAGAATCTTCGCGGAGAGTTCAGCGAAGTGGTTGGCATGATTACCGACGCGGCAGAGATTTTTTATTCCTATGACGCCGAGCGGAAGTTAATGCGGCTGTCCAGACGGGCTAATTTTACGCTTCATGTTCCGCATAATCGTCAGATTATGCTGGCGTTGCTTGATGTTATCCGGGGATCCGGGATTACAGATATTGTCAGCGACTGGGGTGATTATTCCATCACGTTCACATCTAACTATGAGACCAGAAAAAAAATTGTGGATTTGGTGGAATATTTCAAAAGCAATCCGCTTCTGGTCGCTTATGATGTGAGTGTTTTCAGGGTTTATCCGGCGGATAAAGATAACGGAATTAACTGGCAGGAAGCTTTGGAAACTTTTGATTTCAGCACACTGAATACCGCGCAGGCCGGGGTTATCGGGCGCGTGTTGTCAACAACAAATGATCTGAATATTTCAACGCTTCGTCAGTTTTTGGGACCACAAGCGGCTATTGTTCCGGTTGCCGAGGGGCGTTTTTCGGTTCCGAATTTGTGGTTTTCACGTTTTGATATCGGTAAATGCGGGTTGAGGGAGGCTATGGAGGCTGATCTGTCAATTATGGCTAAGGCTTCTTTTGAAAAAAACAACTGGATTTTTTCCCATATCTCGCTGGATACGACACAGGGTGAAATTGCCCAATACAACGTTCGCAGCAAGCTGGGAGAAAATCTAATGATTATCGGTTTGCCCAACGAAGTTTTCGGAACAAAGAAACCGAAATCCGAGACCGTGATTTTTATGGTTCCGAGAATCGTCAGAGGGCTTAAGACGACGAAGCATATTCAGAATAAATTATGAG
>CALXTH010000075.1 GCA_944391365.1 uncultured Alphaproteobacteria bacterium
GTGTGCTCTTCCGATCTAACTGCGCTGATCAATTTGGTGTTAAAATATTTGGGAACAACGGAAGGGCGCATTGCCGACTTGTTTTGCGGCATCGGCACTTTTTCCTATCCGCTGTCGGCTAATCCCAAAAACAGGATTCTGGCTGTCGATTCGTCTCCTTTGGCTCTGGAAGCTTTTCAAAAAACGGTAAAAAAGAATATGCTTGTCAATATCGAAATTCAAAACAAAAATCTGTTTAAATATCCGTTGGATACCAACGAACTCAAAGGTTTTCAGGCCATCGTCTTTGACCCGCCCCGCGCTGGTGCCGCAGCTCAGGTGGCACAACTTGCCGCCATGGACAAAACATCCCGTCCGGAAAAAATTATTGCCGTATCCTGCAATCCGCAAAGTTTCGTAACGGATGCCAATACATTAATATCAGCCGGTTATGCCTTGCGGGAAATAACCATGGTCGACCAGTTTGTTTATTCACCGCATACGGAACTGGTTGCCCTGTTTACCGGAAACTGAGGAGGACAAATGTTCAAAAAAATCTTTATCCTGCTGGTTCTGCCGTTTTGTTTTTCCTGCTCCTGGGAAGAAGAAGCGCCCAATCCGGCTTATCTTGAACCGCCATGCCCGCTCATAACGCTTGAAGACACGGATTACACCGTAATGGTACAGCATAAAGACGCCTTTCAAATCAGTCTGGTCGGCTACTATGGTGATTGTCACATGAGCAACAAAAAGCACCACAGCTACGCAATTATCCAGCCGATTTTCATGATTCGTCGGCTGGAAGCAACGGAGCAAACCAACGTCCCGTTTGATTTTTATGTCGAAGCCGTCCAGGGGCCGACTTCCGGGCAGTTCTACCGTCATTATCACGAAATCGCCACGATTCCCGAGTTCGACAAGGAAGTCCGCTATGTCGGACGAAAAGTCAGGGTTTTCCTGCCTGAAGCCGTCAAATATATGTATGAAATGAATTTGGGACTTGAGATAAAACCGCGGGAACAAATTTATAACAACCGTTATTTCGATGAACATTTTGATTATTCGGAGGATAGATTCGATCATGTGTTTTAGCTGTTGCAAAAATTACCGGAATATGGCTGATGCCATCCGTTTTCTGAGTGCCGACGCCATTGAAAAATCAAAATCCGGTCATCCGGGCATGCCGCTTGGCATGGCGGATGTCGCCGCGGTTTTGTTTAGCCGGTTCATCAAACTTAATCCTGAAGATGCCGGCTGGTTCAACCGCGACCGTTTTGTCCTGTCCGCAGGACACGGTTCCATGCTTTTGTATTCTGTCCTGTATCTGCTTGGATACCCGGATATTTCTGTTGATGACATAAAAAATTTTCGCCAGCTTGGAGCCAAAACCGCCGGCCACCCGGAATACGGACATCTCGCCGGAATAGACATGACCACCGGCCCCTTGGGGCAGGGGATTTCTTCCGCCGTCGGCATGGCACTGGCTGAAAGGGCGCTGAACGCCCGCTTTGGCAATGAGCTGTGCAACCACTATACCTATGTAATCTGTGGCGACGGGTGCCTGATGGAAGGCATTTCCGAAGAAGCCGCCTCACTTGCCGGCCATCTGCGCCTGAATAAGCTGATTGTCTTCTGGGACAACAACGATATCACGATTGACGGCCATGTCTCTGCCGCCAATTCAACCGACCAGCTGGCCCGTTTCAAGGCCTGCGGTTGGAATACCCTGAGTATTGATGGACACAATCACCGACAGATAGAAAAAGCAATAAAAAAAGCACAAAAATCCAAAAAACCGACCCTGATTGCCTGCAAAACAATTATCGGTTTCGGAGCTCCGACAAAAAGTGGCACCTCAAAAGTCCACGGCGCCCCTCTTGGTGCGGAGGAAGTTGCCGCCATGCGACAAAATTTGCACTGGACGGCCGCACCTTTTGAAGTTCCTGCCGATATCCTGAGTAAATGGCGGCAAAGCCCGCAACGGGTCAAACCGGAATATGAGGCCTGGAAAAAAGCCGCCCGCACCGCCGGAAAAGAATTCAACGATATCCTCAATGGCAAATTACCCAAAAACTGGGACAAAGAGTTGAACAAACTCAAAAATAAAGCCATTGCGGAACAAACCAAAGTTGCCACCCGCAAAGCCTCGGAAATGTGTTTGGAACAAATTGTCCCGCATATTCCTCAAATCATCGGCGGTTCGGCGGATTTGGCCGCCTCAAACCTGACTTTCGTTAAAGGAATGAAAACCATCACCAAAGATGATTACAACGGCAATAATATGATGTACGGCATCCGTGAACATGCCATGGCCGCGGTCATGAACGGCATGGCGCTGCATGGCGGAGTAATTCCCTATGGCGGGACATTCTTCGTTTTTTTCAGATTATATGCGCCCGGCCATGCGTCTGGCTGCGCTGATGAAACTGCGGGTAATTTATGTCCTGACCCACGATTCGATAGGCGTCGGTGAAGACGGCCCGACCCACCAGCCGATAGAACATCTGGCGTCATACCGGGCAATGCCGGGGATTCTGACTTTTCGTCCCTGTGATGTGGTGGAAACCGCCGAAGCCTGGCAAATTGCACTGGAAAGCGAACACACACCGAGCCTGTTGGCCTTGTCGCGTCAAAATCTGCCGCTGCTGCGGACTTCCGCGGCAGAGAACCAAACCGCCAAAGGCGCCTATTTCATAGCCGGAGCCGATAAAGAACGCCGGCTCACCATTCTGGCAACCGGCTCTGAAGTTTCCCTTGCCGTTGAGGCAATGACCAAACTGGCCGAACAGGGGATTAAAGCCGCAGTCGTTTCCATGCCCTGTTGGGAATTGTTTGACCGGCAAAGCCCTGCTTATAAAAAAGCGGTTTTGGGAACGGCGCCGCGCATAGCTGTTGAGGCCGCTTCGCCGTTTGGGTGGGAAAAATACGTCGGAGACAACGGCCGTATTCTGGCTTTGAATGACTTTGGCGCTTCCGGCCCGGCCGACAAACTCTATAAACATTTTGGCCTGACGGTTGAAAATCTGGTAAAAACCGCCAAAGAGCTTCTGAAAAAGAAATAAAACCTTTTAATAAGGGGAAAGCCGCAACACAACAAGCAAAGATATCATTGCGGCACAAACCAGCGGGGGAGGAGGGGCTCCCCCGTTGATTTCAGATTAAAAAGCAAATACAGGTCGAACCGAAATTTGTTCATTAAAAGATATTTTAGAAATATTAAAATGCATAAGAAAGTTGCCATTCCTATTAGCATAAAATGTATAAGCATTACTGCTACCATATTCAGATGATGTCCAAACCCATTCTTCATCACCATTATTTACTGTTCCTAAAATTGTACCTCCTGCAGTCGAAATACCTTTATTTACTTTAGGAAAATAAATAGAATTATTAATATGCTCAAGTAATTCTCTGGATGGTAAACACCACTTTTTTTCTCCTGCTTTATAATTATAGCTAGATTTTGCTGCAGCATATTCATCCCCTAGAGCAACTAATTTTTCAGTATTACGACAACTGGAATGTATACCTTGCTCTGTTCCTGTGGTTACACCATAAACTCCCCATGAAATTTTCGTTGCAATTGGATTAACAGTCATCACCCAGCCATTTTCATCAGCTGATTTTTCATATATAACGACACCAAGAAGTTCTTTATCTTTAAGATTATCGCTAGAGCAGGAACCGTCACTGTAATATAAAGAACCAATTTTGCAAGCAAGATAGTTTGGAACTTTTGGGATGCATATTCCATTTTTCCATTCATAGCCGTCAGAACAATTGCAATAATTGTATTTCCCATTGCAAATTTTGCTACCAGGCATTTG
>CALXTH010000076.1 GCA_944391365.1 uncultured Alphaproteobacteria bacterium
TGCTTTTCAGCAAATTTGTCACAAATATATCTTATTTTTGTATTTTGTCAACAATATTTTTAAGAAAAAATCAAAATATATTGTTAAATTTAATCGAAACAATAACAAAATATTGAATTTGCAATATTTTTATTTTGAAAATATTTTTAAAATTTAGTCTATTATCAAACGACGTAATTTTTTTATAATTTAAGCAAAAAATAAGAATTTTTCCTGTAAAATAGCCGCAAAGACAAATAAAATCAGGAGAATTTCAATGGTAAAAATAGCCCCGAGCATCTTATCTGCAGACTTCGCCAATCTGGAAAGTGAGATTCGCAAACTGGATCAGGCCGGTGCCGATATGATTCATATTGATGTCATGGACGGCCGTTTCGTTCCGAATCTGACCTTCGGAGCGCCGGTTGTCAAGGCATTGCGTCCGCATACCTCTCTGCCGTTTGATGTTCATCTGATGGTTGAGAATCCGGACAATATGGTTGCCTGGTTTGCCGAGGCCGGTGCTGATATCATAACCGTTCATGCCGAAACCACGCCGCATCTTGACCGGCTTCTGGATTTTATCCGCTCTCTGGGGTGCAAAGCCGGCGTCTCGCTCACCCCCTCAACCCCGGAAAATGTTTTGAGCTATGTGCTGGATAAAACGGATTTAATCCTGATCATGACGGTCAATCCCGGTTTCGGCGGCCAGAGTTTTATTCCCGGCCAGCTTGAAAAAATCAGCCGGATTAAGGCCATGATTGGCGAAAGGGATATTGCTGTTGAAGTCGATGGCGGCATAAATCCGCTGACGGCTGCCGAATGTATTGCGGCCGGTGCAGATATTCTTGTAGCCGGAACATCTGTATTTGCCAATGGGGACTATGCCAAGAACATTGAGGCCTTAAGGTAATTTTAACGCAACAGTGCTTAAAATTAAAGCAAATGCAATAAGAAGGAGAAATTCAATGGCTAATCTGATAATGATTGTTGAGGACGAAGAGGCGCTGGCAGTTTTGTTGAAATATAACCTTGAAACTGAAGGGTTTCAGGTAATAACCGAGAGCAGGGGAAGCAGAGCCATTGCCGAAATTGAAAAGAATCACCCTTCAGTCATTATTTTGGATTGGATGCTCCCTGAACTTTCCGGTGTCGAAATCTGTAAACTCATCCGTTCCAAACCGGATATCAAAGCCATTCCGGTCATCATGCTGACCGCCAAGGGCGAAGAAGAAGACAAAATAAAAGGACTGGGCGCAGGGGCTGATGACTATGTAACCAAACCGTTTTCAGTGCCGGAGCTTGTTGCCAGGGTCAAGGCTCAGCTGCGCCGCGCCCCGGAACCCGTAACGGAAAAAGAGCTTGTTTTTGAAGATATCCGGATGGATCTGGTTGAAAAAAAAGTCTTCCGCGGAGAAAATTTTGTACATCTGGGACCAACGGAATTTCGCCTGCTGAGAACACTGATGGATATGCCGGGTAAAGTATTCTCCCGGGATTTTCTGCTCAAAACCGTCTGGGGTGACAATATTTATGTAGAAAGCCGCACAATAGATGTTCATATCCGCCGCCTGCGTCAGGCACTGAATAAATACGGACCGGATTATATCCGGACGGTCAGGGCAACAGGCTATGCGCTCGATTCATCCCTGAAAGAAGAAATCTGAACAATTTTCGCATAAAAATCTTCAAAGCATATCAAATGATATGCTTTTTTTATAGTAGAACTTAAATAAACAGCTCAAATATCTTCTATCTGCGCACAATTTTCGTCATAATATAAAAATTATTATTTACAACAATTTTCTTTTCTGGTATAATGGGAGTCGTAGGAAAGAAGTTTGCAGGAGATATTATGATGAAAATATACCATGTTTTATTGTTGTCCGTATCTTGTCTTGGCTTTAGCTCACCAGCCTTTGCCGGACTTAATCCTGATATATCCGTGATTGGGAAGAATACATCTATCTTCACACACACAAATGACACACACCTCTCTTCCCAATCCAAACTTCTTTCCGACGCAATCCATAATAAAAATAAATTAGCTGTGTCATCCTCGGGCTTGACCCGGGAATCCAGGTCAAATAAGGATTCCATAACCACCTGGATATTCGGATCAAGTCCGAATATGACAGTTGCTGATTTATTTGACCCGACAGTGGCACAAGGCGCACGCAGTGCGTTTCATGCCCCAATCAACCAACAGCAAAAGATCGGCTCAAACGGCGCCCGTTTGGCCTCCGTGTGTTTTATAACGGAGGCGGGAAATTGCCGGGGGGATGATTTCGGCGGGGTCGGCGTGGACAATCCGAACAAACCGGATAATCCTCCGGGCGAACCGGAATGGGATTTAGATGACCAGAAACGCTGCGAATTTGAAGGCTATACGTTAACGTCATGCAACTCTGTTTCCACGCCGGCAAATTTCTGCCCTTATGACAATCATTTCTTTGAAAAATGCGTCTGTAAACCGGGACTGGTCACTTGTACCAAACCTTATTACGGCGTGGGCGAAAGCTGCGATGGAAAATATGCTTCCTGCGAACTCGACAATCCGCGGGCTTGCCGGGAGGATGGTTATACCAACACCTGCCCGTCCGGACAAAAACTGCGCAAGGATCAGCGCTGCCCGTATGACAGCAACTATGGAATTTGCTGTATTGAACATTGCCCGGCTTATAGCTCAACTTCGGGAACTTATGGTTCAACGGGAACACAGGATGGCTGCGGCTATATGTGCAACTATACCTGCCAGATAAATTGCCCGTCCGGAACAACGGAAAGTAACCCGGGCGGCTGCGGCGGCTCAACCAAAAACGGCTGCGGCAATAAAACCTGCTATTATCCATATCAATCCTGCTGTTCTGACAGCTACCCGTCGGGCTCAAGATCCGTTTCCTGTTCCAGCAGCCAGAACAAGGTTCAGGTCTCGACAACCGGTTGCGGTAACCCGTGCTATTCCTGCCAGGCCAAACACTCACACAGTTATTATTGTCCGTCGGGATACTCAAGTTCATGCTCTTACGGCTACACCTCAACCACCAGCAAACGCTGTTCTTGCGGAGCAACTTCCGGAACTTGCTACAAATGCAAATCTGCCCCATCTTCTTCAAGTTCATCTTCCGGCAGCCAGCCGTCTCATAGCCACAGCTACTCCTGCCCGTCGGGTTATCAGTCGGGAAGTTGCGGCAGCGGATACAAACAAACCGGCACAACCAGCAAGAAATGCTCCTGTGGCGCAACCTCCGGAACCTGCTATAAATGTGAGAAAAGTTCATCCTCTGGCAGCCAACCGTCTCATAGCCACAGCTACTCCTGCCCGTCGGGGTATCAGTCGGGAAGTTGCGGCAGCGGATACAAACAAACCGGTACGACCAGCAAGAAATGCTCTTGTGGCGCAACCTCCGGAACGTGCTATAAATGTGAGAAACAACCGACCCATACCCACAGCTATACTTGCCCAGTTGGCTATCAGGCCAGTACGTGCAGCAGTGGTGAAAAGCAAAGCGGAACAACAAGTAAAAAATGCTCCTGCGGGGCAACGTCCGGAACTTGTTATAAATGTATCAGAAACATCGTATCTTCAAGTTCATCGGGAAGCAGCAGCGGTTACTCCTGCGCGGGAAAATTGCCTCGTTGCGGCGGATCTCTGCCATATACATCCGGAAGCTGTTGTTGTCCGACAAGGTCTCCGTCGTCTAACAAAAAAGAATGTATGTGCTGTTCTTAAATGAAATGAAACAATAGAAAACGCTCCCGCAAGGGAGCGTTTTTTCATGAACAGACGGACAGCTTTAAATGCGGTGCCTTTTCCCTGATAAACAAACTGTGAAACTCCGGAGACTGACAAACTTCCCAAAGTTTTCCGTTTTTAATGAATGTTTCACCGACTTCCAGAGAATCATAACAAAATTCCATTGGCCCCAGACAATCCCCGTTGCTCTTTTTGAATTTCCTTAAATCATCTTCAAAAACCGGATAATACAACTCAGCTTCGTTGATGGGATCATCAGCCACCCATTCAACGGCCACAAATTCCCTCGTCTTGCCGACGCTGTAAGCTTTAACCAGCCGGAATTCGCATTCATCACTCATCCCCTGAAACTGCGCATAAATTTTCATCAAATCCTGTGACCACAAACATTTGATTCTGTTAATGCAAATGGCATCGAAAATATAAAGCTGAAAATCTCTGACAATCAGCGTCCCTCCTTTGATTCTGGAAATTGAAGACGGTTCCAAAAAATCAAAGTCGAGAGGGCGAGAGCATTTAAATGCCGGCGTCATTAAAATCCGCCGGGATTTACGGTCATACGAATACCAGACAATTTCCATCCCTTCGGGCATATAAGCAACAGCCAGATTAACCTTTGACCTAACTCCGAATTGTCTGAAATGAGCCACCGCATGTTGATACGAAGCTCCGAACCGGCAGACATCTTTCGCCGGAACAAAAATGTCAGAATATTTCATAACGACATATTTTTAACAGGTTAATAATAAAAAAATAATTACATCTGATTAAAAATCTACATCAAAAAGAAAAGAAGTCAATCCTGATTTCAGAAATTTGTCAAAAAACAAAAATTTTGTTTACAAAATGAAATTTACTGTTATAGTTAAAACAAATAATTATTATTGTATCATTCAAAATTATTTTAGTTATGGAAACAAAAGCAATAAATCTTCCGGTTTCGTGGGTGCGCTATTATGGGTGCATCAAGTGTATGACAGACGATGAATTATGCAATCTGCTGCGTAATATGCCTGAGAGTGACAAAATGACAAGCTTGGAAAGTATCCAATATCGCATTATTTCTTCAACTTTGGCTCAACGCGGAATTTGTCTCTAACTTCTAAATTTTAGAAAATGGATAGTTTGATTGCCGAAATTTTTCATTCCGGAGTTACAATTCTCTCGGTCGGAATTGTTTTAATCATTGTCGGATTGGCTTTTCTTGTGGTGTATATCCTGAGGAAAAGTGAGAATGTGTATCTGCCGCCGTTTCAAAAACTGACCGCGCCGAAAATTACTTTTTTACCGCAGCGTCGTCAGTGGAAATACCGGCAGAATATCAAACAGCAAAATGTGGCGCCTTTTCAAAAAGCCAACAGCAGACGCAAAGGCTGCCGCCACAAGTAATTAATCAAAAAAGCACAATATTAAATATTGTGCTTTTTCTTTTGTAAAAAGAATCCCGCCGGATAACTCCTCCGGCGGGATTAAAATCGGAAGGCGCTTGTTATTCGCCGGCTTCTTCAATCTTGAATTCAGCCATATGCTCTAACAATTCACGTTTACCTTTCAGATTTTCCTCGGACTTATGCAGTAAAGTCTCATAGCGTTCCGGATTCGTTTTATTGACAATCTGGAAGCGGACTTCGTTTGACATATAGTCGGACAGCGGGCGGGACGGAGCCTTGGAATCCAAGGTCAACGGCGCTTTGCCGAGCTTGATGTTGTCCGGATTGTAACGATACAACGGCCAGCTGCCTGTTTCAACGGCCATCTTCTGGTGCTCCAGACCGTCAGCCAAATTAAAGCCCTGCGCAATACAATGCGAATAAGCAATAATAATGGACGGACCGTCAAAAGCCTCAGCTTCGTTCATGGCTTTGATAACCTGGGAGTCATTGGCACCCATGGAAACCTGAGCCACATAAACATTGCCGTAAGACATGGCAATCATAGCCAGATCTTTCTTCGGCAGCTCTTTACCGGCCGTGGCAAACTTGGCCGAAGCGCCCATCGGCGTCGCCTTGGACTGTTGTCCGCCGGTGTTGGAGTAAACGCCGGTATCAATAACCAGAATATTGATGTTTTTGCCGGAAGCAATCGCATGATCCAGACCGCCGAAACCAATATCATAAGCCCAGCCGTCACCGCCGATAATCCAGACTGATTTCTTAATCAGATAGTCGGCAACTTTGTCCAAATGCTTGGCTTCTGCGTCGTTAAGAGTAGCAAGCTTGGCACGCAATTCGGCAACATAACTGCGCTGAGCGTCAATTTCGGCATCGGTTGACTGCGGATTGGTATTAATTTTTTCAACCAAAGCCGCGCCGATTTTGTCTTTCAGGCTGCTCAGCAAAGATTCGGCAACGTTTTTCTGCTGATCAATAGAAAATCTCATTCCCAGACCAAACTCGGCATTGTCCTCAAACAAGGAGTTTGCCCAAGCCGGGCCATGACCTTTTTCATCTTTGGCATAAGGCGTTGTCGGCAGGTTACCAGAATAAATTGAAGAACATCCGGTTGCATTGGCCACAACCATTCTGTCGCCAAACAACTGAGTCAGCAGTTTAATATACGGCGTTTCACCACAGCCGGCACAAGCCCCGGAGAATTCAAACAACGGCTGAATCATCTGAGTTGTCTTCGGCAGATTCTTCGCAACCTCGGTACGTTTGACATACGGCAGGGTCTCAAAGAACTTCCAGCACTCTTTCTGTTCATCCAGATGGCTTTCAATATGATCCATATTAATAGCCTTCTTGGCCGGATCAGCTTTGTTTTTAGCCGGGCAGGCGCTGACGCAGATTCCGCAGCCGGTGCAGTCTTCCGGAGACATCTGCCAGATAAAGTTTTTGCCGGCAAATTCTTTTCCTTTATACGGAGCAGATTTAAAGCCTTTCGGAGCATTCTTCAGCTCTTCTTCGGAAGCAACCTTCATCCGGATAACCCCGTGCGGGCAAACAATTGAACATTTGCCGCACTGCAGACATGTCGCCGGATCCCAGACAGGAATCTCAGTTGCGATACAACGTTTTTCATACTGGGTTGTTCCCGTCGGCCAGGTGCCGTCAACAACATCGTTAAAAGCAGAAACCGGCAGTTTATCGCCACGGTCGGCAATCAGTTCTGCGGTCAGCTTCTTGACAAACTCGGGCGCGTCGGCCGGAACCGGAGGCAACATCCGCAAAGCGGAATCCGCTGTCGCCGGAACATCAATCTTGGTCAGATGTTCCAAAGTCGCATCAACGGCGGCAAAGTTTTTCTGAACAATGGCATCGCCTTTCTTGCTGTAAGTTTTTTTGATGGCGTTTTTAATCTGAGCGATTGCTTCATCTTTCGGCAGAATATTTGAAATTGCAAAGAAACAGGTCTGCATGATGGTATTAATCCGCTGACCCATGCCGGTTTTACGGGCGACATCAACAGCATTGATTGAATAGAAATTGATTTTCTTGTCAATAATCTGCTGTTGAACCTCACGCGGCAAATGATTCCAAACATCCTGTCCCTCATACGGAGCATTCAGCAGGAAAGTTGCACCCGGTTTGGCAATTTTCAGAATATCAACTTTGCTCATAAACGGAAATTGGTGGCAGGCCACAAAATCGGCTTTGTTAATGAGATAAGCCGCCTTAATCGGATTATCCGAAAAACGCAAATGCGAAGTTGTCATGGAACCGGATTTACGGGAGTCATAAACAAAATAACCCTGACCGTATTTTCCGGCGTCTTCGGCAATAATTTTGATGGAATTTTTGTTGGCGCCGACCGTACCGTCCGCACCCAAACCGAAGAACACGGCACGAACAACATCTTTGCCTTCGGTATCAATATCGTCATTAAACGCCAAAGACTTGTGGGTCACATCATCATCAATACCGACAGAAAAACCATTCAGCGGTTTTGCTGCGGCACCGTTGTCATAAACAGCCTTAACCATACCCGGCGTAAATTCTTTTGAGGACAAACCATAACGGCCGCCGACGATTCTCGGCATAGACGCAATTTCACCGTTGGCAAAAGCCTGAGTCAAAGTCGCAACAACATCCAGATATAACGGCTCGCCGATGGAACCGGATTCTTTTGTCCGGTCCAAAACGCTGATTGTTTTGACCGAAGCCGGCAGAGCTTTCAGGAAAGACTTGGTCGGGAACGGACGATACAGATGAACTTTGACCACGCCGACTTTATAGCCGTTATTGTTGAGATATTCAATGGTTTCCTCAACCGTTTCCGCGCCGGATCCCATAATAACAATAACCTGCTCGGCATCTTTCGGACCGACATAATCAACCACATGGTATTGGCGGCCGCTGATTTTTGCAAACTTATCCATTTCTTCCTGAACAATGCCTTCAACTGCGTCATAATATTTATTGGCGGCTTCGCGTCCCTGGAAGAAAACATCCGGATTCTGAGCTGTTCCGCGGACAACCGGTGCTTCCGGCCGCAGAGCATGCTCAGCGGCAAAATTGGTGTTGACCCCGTCAAGCATGGCTCTCAAATCGTCATCGGACAAAAGTTTGATTTTCTTGATTTCATGAGAAGTGCGGAACCCGTCAAAGAAATGCATAAACGGCACGCGGGAACGCAGCGTTGATGTCTGGGCAATTGCCGCAAAATCATGAACCTCCTGAACGGAGTTCGAGCACAGCATTGCAAAACCGGTCTGACGGCAGGACATAACGTCTGAATGGTCGCCGAAAATGGACAAGGCGTGATAAGCCAGAGAACGAGCCGCCACATGCATAACAAAAGGCATCAGCTCACCGGCAATTTTGTACATGTTCGGAATCATCAGAAGCAACCCCTGAGAGGCGGTAAAGGTCGTGGTCAGAGACCCGGCCTGCAAAGACCCGTGACAGGCACCGGCAGCACCGGCTTCCGACTGCATTTCCTGAACTTCCGGCACCACGCCCCAGAGGTTTTTCTGTTTGGCGGCAGACCACGCATCCGCCCATTCACCCATCGGAGACGACGGGGTAATCGGGTAAATAACGCAGACTTCGTTCATGCGGTGAGCAACCGAAGCCGCGGCCTCGTTGCCATCCATCATTTTCATCTTAGCTTCAGACATTATGTTATTTTCCTTAAAGTTAGTTAATAAAATAAAGCTTCTCGAAAAAAAAAAAAAAACACCCCCGTCATAGAGCCGTAGATTCTCTATGCGCGTGTTTATATCATCAAAAGATTCAAAAATCTATCAAAAAAAGCACATCAGAGGGCAAAAAAATTCTATATCGGAAAATCATCCGGAATTTTTTACGAAAAATAAAACATAAAGAAAGGTCTTGACAAAAATGCCAAAAGATATACATTTCCTCTGATACTTTATTATTAATTTCATAAAATATTTTTATCATGAAAAAAATGGAAAATGAGGCACATCGCCCGTATGTTGATTGTTATCTGGCCGCTTCGGAGTCTCCGAAAGAAAACCTGCTCGGCTGGTGGAAAAGTTTGACGCGTTATGGTGAATTTCTTGACCGCCCCTGTATGATGATTGGTTTGCGGAAACTGACTTCGGCACAAATTGAAGAGTTGGAAAATTACAACCGGCGCCTGATAAGGCTGCATGACGAAAAACGCTTTTTTGACGCTTCGTTTGTTGCGGCCCGCCGTCAGGAACTTGAAATAATCCGCCAGTTCAAACAGTCATTGCATGTGTCGCGCTGAGTTCTTTTTTTATGGGTTCGAGGTTATCCCCTCGAACCTGTTTTTTTATCCGAATTTTCTTGATGTTTTTTCTTTTCCTGCTTACAATCAATCCGTCTCAACAAAACATTTTAAGGAGCATAAAATGAAAAATTTGTTTGCCGTGGCGGCTTTTTCTGTTTCGACCTTGTTGGCTCTTAATGCCTCGGCTGAAATTGACATTGTTTCCGGAGCGCAGAAGCTTCAGG